>CAYFVR010000137.1:0-12716 GCA_964346545.1 uncultured Desulfobacterales bacterium
TGCTGCTTCCCAGCGGCACGAAGTCGGCGTAGCCGCGAACCTCGATGGCCTGGGTCGGGCAGATCTTCACGCAAGAAAAACACTCCCAACACTGATCCGGCTCCTGGTTGTACGCCTTCATCGCGTTGGGGTCCAGGACCATCAGGTCGTTGGGACAAATGTACATGCACGCCGTTTTGTCGCCGCCCTTGCAGCCGTCACACTTTTCATCGATCACGAAACTTGGCATGGATGAAACCTCCTGTTAAGGATTTCGGTTTGAACTTCCAAGAAGTTCTCTCGGTACAACCGTCACCGGCTGGCCCCTCCCTCCGAAGGGCGCCGGCCAGGCTGATATCCCTTATCTGAAAACGGGTTTTTCACTCCCGCAGATCATACTCGACCTTCTTTGCTTCCTGAAGGGCACGATGGTATTCTAATTCCAATCCAGTGTAAACAATTTTTTTCCAAAGCTGAAAAAGACGGGCTTTGGCAACGGCAAAGCCCAAAAATTGACTTACCATAAATTTATTTGGCGCCCCAAACACTCCGAATCCCATCCGCTCAGTCGTCCTCTCCCCCGCCCGCGGGCGCGCCCAAACGGTAGCCCAGACGGGAAAGGATGTTGCCGATGGTGTTTTCGTTGGGAAGCTCGTCGTCGGAATAGCCGAAATCGTCGATCAGGGTCTGCCGAACCCCCTTGGCGGTGATTTTCCCCTGGGGAAAGCGGCCGGCGTAGGACGGGTTCAAAACGCCGCCGGCATCGAGAATCGTCTTGATGTCCCGGGAAAGGTGGGGCAGCTTTTCCTCGGTCTTCTTGTTCCCCCGGGCGGCGTAGTTGTCGATGCATTTGATTCGGGTGGTCAGCTCCCGAATCCCCTTCTTGACCGTCTCCCGGCCCCAGCCGAACTCGCGCTCGGCCTTGCGGGCGTTTCCGTCCAGCAGTTCAAGGGTCACTTCGGCGATGAACTCGCGCTTCTGAACGCCCTTGAGCTTGCGGGCCGTGTTCTTGATGACCGTCTTCACCGCTTCGGAAATTTCGCCTGTCTTGTCGGATCGGGAGTCCGTCATCGCGGTTGACATCCCATACGGTTGGGTAAACTATTTTTTAGCCTCGATTCCACTACCACCCGGACCGATTCTTGTCAACGGCTTTTCTTCGCGGCCTCTTGCATCCCCTTTCCGCAACCGATAAAATACCCAAAATTTCGCCGGACAAACGGAGGTTGACAACGTCTTTTCGGCCGCCGATGATGGCCTGGATTTTTTAAAAAGAACCAAACGACATCTCATGGCGCGCGCCGCCGACCTTATTTGGGGGCCGCGCCGAAAACGGGAGGAACCCGCCATGGACCAAAACCCCATTGAACCCCTTGGCCCGGCCGGCCGCTTTCGCTTTTCCTGCAATCCGGAAGTCCGCTGCTTCAACGCCTGCTGCCGGGATCTCAACCAGTTCCTGACCCCCTACGACATCTTGCGCCTGAAAAACGGCCTCGGGCTTCGATCGGACGAATTTCTGAACCGCCACACCGTGACCCATGTCGGCCCCGGCTCGGGCCTGCCCGTGGTCTGCCTCCGACAGGAGGCGGCGGAGGATTTCCGTTGCCCCTTCGTCCGCGCCGAGGGCTGTCAAGTGTACGAAGACCGGCCCAGCTCCTGCCGGATCTATCCGATGGTCCGCATGGCCGGACGCTCTCCCGAAACCGGGGAACGGGTGGAGCAATACGGGTTGATTCGCGAAGAACACTGCGCCGGCTTCCGGGAGGGGCCGGAATGGACGCCGGGAAAGTGGGTGGAAGACCAGGAGCTGGCCGTCTACAATGAAATGAACGACCGGCTCATGGAAATCGTCGCGCGCAAGAACCGCCGCCCCGGCCCCCTGGACGCGCCCGGCCGCCGGATGTTCCGGCTGGCCGCCTACGATCTGGACCGATTTCGGGAAACGGTGCTGGACGCGGGGGAACTGGAGGGAGAATTCGACGCCGAAGCGCTGGCCGCGGCGAGACGGGACGACACGGCCCTGCTCCGCCTCTCCCTGGAATGGCTGAAACGGCGACTGTTCGAGGAATCCTGACGGCGGTTTTCGCACCGCGCGACTCTCCGTTCGTGTCCAATTTGGCGGAATTGATTTTCCCCCGGATGAAACGCAAGAGCGAATGCGATTCGCCCCCACCCTTTTTTCCGAAATGCACGGGGTCGGGCTCGTGGTCTCTCCGGCTGGATGGCGAGGAACAAAAATGGAAGAAACGAAAGGAAAGCGCCCCATGACCCTTTCGGGGAAAACCGCCCTGGTGCTCGGAGCGGTCAAAGGCATCGGCCGGGAAATCGGACGAGCCCTGGCCGAGGACGGCGTCCGGCTGGCGCTGACCCATTTCGACTGGGACGAAAGCCTGCCGGAGATGCGGGCGATTTTCGCCGAAAGCGGCGCGGACCACGAAATCTACCGAATCGACCTGCGGGACACCGAGGCGATCCCGTCCCTGATGGCGCGGATCATCGACCGGTTCGGCGGGCTGGACATCCTCATCAACAATATCGAACGGGGCGGCTGGCCGGTGGTTCACGGCCCGTACGTCCGGGATCAGTGGGACCTGGAAATGGCCACCACCCTCCGGGCCAAGCAGTGGGTCTTTCAGGCGGCCCTGCCCCATCTCAAGGCGTCCGGCGAGGCGGCGGCGATCAATTTCTCCTCCATCGCGGGCCTCGTGGGGCGAAGCGGTCCCGCCGGCCTGGTGTTCAACGACGGATACGCCGCCGCCAACCGGGGGATTTCCCTGCTGACGGAAACCTGGGCCCGGCTGGGCGCGCCGGAGGTGCGGGTCAACGAAATCATGCTGGGGCTGTTCGAAACCCGCCACGCGGAAAAAACGCGGGGATGGGGTCTGCTGACGGAGGATCAACGGGAGGCGCTGGTGGACCACACGCTGCTGGGCCGAACCGGCAAGCTGGACGACGTGGTCCGCGCCGTCCGGTTTCTGCTGAAAGACGCGTCCTACATGACCGGTTCGGTGATCCGGCTGGACGGCGGCTACGTGCTGGGCGGGGAGCCGGCGCCGCCCATGCCGCCGGGCGTGGAGTAATTATTTCACCCGAAACCGCGTCGGACGATCCCCCCAGACGAAAAAGCGAATCCACTCGAAGCCGAATTCCAGCATTTCCATGTCGCTCCGCCGCAATTTGCGCTGCTGATCCGGCTTCACCTTGTACCGCTTCAGAAAGCTGCTGCCGAAGACGAAATCCCGAAAGGCGTCCAGGTTGTAGGCGGCCATGAAGGCCATGCGGGCCTTGGTTCCATCCGGCCCTTCCGCGTCCCAGGGGTCGGCGGCCTGGAACCGGCTTCGCAGCTCCGCCCAGCGGGCCGTCATCCGGTTGTGGCGGCGGGCCTCCTGGTCCTCGGCCCAGGTTCCGGCGGTCCACTCGGTTTCTTCGTTCCGGCCCTCGCAAAACGGGGGCGGCCGGAAAAAATGGACCACGCGGGTGGTTTTCCCGCCGTCCTCGAACACCAGCCCCTGCTCCACCGGAAAAGTCCGGCAGGTGTCGGGCCGGTCGGGATAAACGGTGCAGCCGTCCTCGGTCAGAAACGGACAGGTCCGCTCGGAATTGTCGGCCATCCGGAGCATCACCTCCGGAAAATGGCTGTCCGGCCGCAGAAACACGTCCACGAATTCGTCCAAAAATTGGCCGGAAGAAATTCCCAGAGAAGCCCGAAGCCGGAGCACGTCGTAGGGGTAGAGGAAAAGCTTGAGGTCCCGGCAACAGCGATTGAAGCAGCCGATTCCCGGATGACAGCGGAACCGAAAGCGGTCCCCCGGCTCCAGCAATTGACCGGGCACCTCGTCCATCCGGTCGAAATCGATCTTTTTCATTCCCCCTCCCTTCCAAAGGCCAGCACCATTTCCGCCACGGTCATCCGAATCCGCTCCCGCCGGCCCAAGGCCGTTTTCAGTTCCCCCTCCAGCCGGGCCAGCGCCCGGTAATGCCGGGTGCGATCCATGGGAACGGCATCGGATTCGGACACCCGTCGATGGTAGTCCCCGCAGCCGGGGGATTGGACCCCGTTGCCGTCCGGCCGCCGGAACGTGCTGGGAATTCCGTGCAGCCGGCAGATCATCGGACGGCCCTCGTAGACCTGACAACGCCCTTCCCGGTTGAGAGGGCACATCGCCCGCTCGTCGGCCCGGTGGGCGCGGACCGCCGCCTCCGCCCGGCGCAGGGCGGCGGCTTTTTCCGGAGCGGGCAGCGCCCGGAAAGCCTCCCGCAGAAGCAAAAATTCGGCCCAGGTGTGATGGCAAAACCGGGTGCGGCAACAATTGTCCGCGCAGCCGTCGCAGGTAAAACCGGCGGCGCCGGCGGCCCGGTCCCAGTCCCGGTCCATCTCCCCGAACAGGGAACGGAGGCGGTCCAAAAACGGGCCATGAACGGCCTGATCCGGCGGAATGGAATGGGTCATTCAAACGTTCCTTCTATTTTCATCGCCGAGGATGACGAATCGAAGATCGGTTCGACGGGGAAATCTCCACGTCCGCTCGGACGCAATGGCATTCCGTTCGGCGGAGTCTCCTCCTTTTTTTGGCGGTGGCCGGGAGAATTTTTTCAGAAGGCCATCCTTGACTTGCCGCCATTGCGGCTCAGACGAGGGGCGTCGGAAAAAAGAGGCGGGAATAGAGATTCATGGCGTAGCGGTCGGTCATGCTCGCAATGAGGTCGCAGACCACCCGCTCGTGGGGCGCGTCGGCGTCCAGCAGGTGCTCCATTTCCATCTTGGCCAGCTCCCGGGCCAGCCCGTCGGCGTCTTCCATGAAAAAGGTGTACAGTTCCGAAAGGATTTTCTTGGCCTTGACGAACTCCTTGTGCACCCGCTCGGATCGATATACATTCTCGTAGAGAAACTGGCGAAGGCGGGTCATGGCCCCGAAAACCCGGTCGCTCATCCGAAGCCGAAGCGTTCCGTCGGCCGGGCCGCTGGAAAAAATGAAATCCCGCATCATCGTGGTGGCCCGCTCCGAATGGGTGGCCCCCAGCACTTCGACGCACTCGGCCGGCGCCTGATCCGCCCTAATGACCCGGCTGCGGATGGCGTCGTCCAGATCGTGGTTGAGGTAGGCCATGATGTCGGCCACCCGCACGATTTGTCCCTCGAAGGTCGCGGGCCGTTTTTCCGGATCGGCGGGGATGATTTCCCCGAAGGAGCCCTTGGAATGCTTGCGAATGCCGTCCCGGACCTCGTGGGTCAGGTTCAGCCCCCAGCCCCGGTTTTCCAGGACGTCCACCACCCGCAGGCTCTGCTCGTTGTGGGCGAACCGACGGGAAAAAATCTCCCGCAGCGCGGTCTCCCCGCTGTGGCCGAAGGGCGTGTGGCCCAAGTCGTGCCCCAGGGAAATGGCTTCCGCCAAGTCCTCGTTGAGATATAGGGCTCGGGCGAGGGTCCGGGCGATCTGGGCCACCTCCAAGGTGTGCGTCAGCCGGGTTCGATACTGGTCCCCCAGCGGCGACAAAAAGACCTGGGTTTTGTATTTCAGTCGTCGAAAGGCGTTGGAATAAAGAATCCGGTCCCGGTCGTGCTGAAAGACCGTGCGAACCGACCGCGGCGGCTCCGGCCGGCAACGCCCGCGGGACGCGGAGCTGAGACAGCCGAAGGGCGACATGAACCGGCGCTCGCGGGCCTCGAAATCCTCTCGGATGGACATCGGCGCGTTCACTGGCATCCCGTCCCGTTTTTGATGAAAAAGGGTAGATTATTTCACAGGGGAATGGGAAAGTAAAGAGTCGGCATCGGATCGATTTCCCCGGCCGGCGGAAATGGGGCGTCATGGAGGGACATCATCTCATTCTGGGAAATTTGACCGATTTTCTCACCGGGGAGACCTTGGAAGACACCCTGGACGAGCGGTACCGGCAGAACATCGCGCGATTTCTCGTGGAGGAACGCGGGTTTCGGCCGGCGGACATCCGGCCCCGGCGCTTGCTGGAGGTTCGGGCGGATTCCCGCGCGGGCCGGGTTCCCGTGGACTTCGTGGTGGAGACGGCGGGCCGGGCCGCCATGATGGTGAAATTCGGGCCGGGTTCGCTCACCACGCGCCATCGGCCCGCCCTGGCCATCGCCCGGCTGTTGGCCGAACGGCCGATTCCCGTTGTCGTGGCGACCAACGGCGAAGAGGCCGACGTGCTGGACGGAATTTCGGGGAAGCTCCTGGGTTCCGGATGGGACGCCATCCCGGACCCGGAGGCGCTGGCCCGGATCGCCCAATCGTCCGACGCCGAACCGCTTTCCCCCAAACGGGCGGAAATGGAGGCCCGGATCGTCCACGCCTACGAAATCGACGGGGCCTGCCCTTGCGATACCACGGTGTGTCGGATCAACGGGGCGTAATCCGGCTCAACATTTCCAATGGACGATCGTGCCGGATGGACCGAGGGCGCACCCGATATGCCATGGGAGGTTTCCGCCCAATGAAAAGCATTGGTCTTAAAACGAATACCCGATGGAAAAATGGAACCGGCCGGAGCTTTCGTTTTCCTTGGGGTCCAGCTTGTGGCCGTAGAGCAGACCGATGGGGCCGATGGGGGTGTGGTAGCGCAACCCCGCGCCCACGGCGGAACGAAAATCGTCCGAGCCCACGTCCAGCGAAGGCTCCCGAACCGATCCCACGTCGTAGAACAACGCCAGCTCCAAGTTGAATCCCACGTCCACCCGCGCCTCCAGGCTCCCCAGCAACGCCTCCTCCCCGCCCACCGGATCGCCGTTCGCGTCGAACCGCAGCCGGTTTTCCCGAAAGCCCCGCACGTCCGCGATGCCGCCCAGAAAAAAAAGCTGGTCGTCCGGGATCGTGCTGCCGGTGTCGAACGGATCGATGAAGCCGTATCGCCCGCGCGCGGCGAAGGTCAGCCGGTCCAGGGGAGAATAGTAGTAGCGGCCGTCCAGCCGGTATTTGAAAAAATCGTCCAGTGAATTTTCCAGCCCCTTGGAGATGTCCACCGAGGCGGAAATTCGCGCGCCGCGGGTCGGCCGCACGAAGGAGTCGGTGGAATCCCAGACCAGGGCCGGCGTGGCGACGAATACGCTTCGCCGCCGGAACAGGTTCGCGTCCTCGGCGGGGATGGGCGCGTCGCCAAGGGTGTACTGTTCGCGGCTTTCGTACCGAAAATTGAGGCTGGCATCCAGGTGGTCGCCCAGGGGCCGGTGAAAGCCCAGCCGGGCGCCGTACGTCCGAACGCCAAAGTCCTTGTTCAGCTCCTCCAGCTCCTCGGCGAAAAGGCTCGCGGTGGTCTCGATTCGGGAACCCAGCAGGCGCGGCTCGGTGACTCCCGTTTCGGCCCGGTAGCCGATGCCGCTATACTCTCCGGAGACCCAGCCCCGCAGGTTGAGCCCCATCAGGTTCCGGTTTTCGAATCGTCCCTGGACGAAAAATTCCCGGGCCGTGTCGTATCCGGCCCCCACCTCGAAGACGTAGGGCTTTCTCTCCTCCACCGCCACCAGCAGGTTGACCCGGTCGGCCTTTTCCTCCAGCCCCAGCGGGGTGTAGTAGACCGCTTCCAGGGCCCCCAACTCTCGCAGATTGCGCTCCGTCTCCAGATAGGCCCGCAAGGAAAAGGGAGTTCCCGGCTCCAAATTCACCTCCCGGCGCAGGACGCGCTCCCGGGTGGCGAAATTGCCGGTGAAAAAAATCTCGCCGGTTTCCACGTAGGGGCCTTCGTCCACCCGATAGATCACCTCGGCCCGACGGCCGTCTTCGGACACCTCCGCGCTCCCGCTCACCGAAACGTGGGGGTGGCCCCGCTCGGAAATCAGGGCCGACAGCGCGTTTTCGTCGCTTCGCAACATGAACTCCCGAAAGGGCGCCCCGACCTGAAGGGCCAATTCCGCCTTGGCCTCCGTTTCGGGCACGGCGGTCAGCCCCTCCAGCCGAACCGCGTCCACCACGGTTCGGAGGCCCTCCTCGATCCGGAAGGCGACCGAAACCGGCCGCTTGCCTTCTCCGGTCGCCTCGCCCCGATCCGCCTCGGTCTCCACTTCGACGTCCAGATATCCCTCCTTGCGGTACAAGGCGCGGATGGCCTTCCGGTCGTCGTCCACCACCGAGGGCACGTAGCCGCCTTCGGCCAGAATGCCCGGCGTCCGGGTCAGAATCTGGTCTCGAACCTCCTTCTCGGGCACCGTCTCGGCCCCTTTCACCGCCACCGTTTCCACCACGGACTGGGGGCCTTCTTCGATCCGAACGCGAATCCGGCGGACGCGCTTCGTTCCCGTCTCTTCGGTTTCCTCCTCGGTTTGGACGCGCACCTGCCGAAACCCGTCTTCCCGGTAGCGCTTCTCGATATTGTTGATGCTCCGGCGCATGCCCAGTCCGCCGACGTTTCCCCGGTCGGCCAGCACCAGCTCTTTTTTGAGCTGCCAATCCCAAAAGGCCTCGTTGCCCTCGAAGGAGATCTCGTACCGGGGACCTTCGTTCACGCGGAAGCGAACCGCGGCGGCGGCCTTTTCCTTGTTCTTTTCCGCGGCCGCGGCGACCTCGGCTTCGGGATGGTGGTGCTTCCGGTAAAATTCCAGCAGATTCTCCCGGTCGTTCTCCATCTCCTCTTCGATGAACCGACCCATCCCGCCGGGCAACAGCGCCGCCTTGCTGGTGGACAGCCGCAGCTTGAGCCGAAAGTCGGAAAAGGCGTCGTTGCCGTCGATGATCACGTCCCGCACCTGGTAAAACCGCCCCTTGTCGATCTCCACCTGGACCACGTAGTTGCCGTCCTCCGGGTCCCGCTCGCCGTACATCTCGATATTCGGATC
This sequence comes from uncultured Desulfobacterales bacterium, assembly GCA_964346545.1. Classification (GTDB taxonomy): domain Bacteria; phylum Desulfobacterota; class Desulfobacteria; order Desulfobacterales; family Desulfococcaceae; genus CAYFVR01. The sequence continues at coordinate 8,762 of CAYFVR010000137.1, forward strand.
GATAAATCCCTGCCGCCGGAAGAGTTCCACCAGCGCCGTCTCGGAGGCATCCAAGGCCGATTCCCGGTAGGCGTCGCCGGTGAAGAGGGTCATGGTCCCCAGAATTTCCCGCTCCAACAGGGGAAATCCGCCGTCGATCTTGATATTTTTAATGCGGGGAAAGGGGACCAGCCGAAAGGTCAGAGCAATCCGGTCGGAATCGAAGTCGGGATCGGGGATGTCGATCTTCCGAAACAGGCCGGATTTCCGCAGGGCGTCCACCGTCCGCCGGAACCGTTGGGGAGAAAACGGCTCGCCTTCCCGCAGATGGATCAGACTCCGGGCCATTTCCCTCAACTCCTCGGCATTGGGCGTATCCTCCGGGAGTTCCACCACGAGCCGCTCCACCACGGGCTCCGCCTCGGTCGAATCGCCCTCGGCCGCCAAGCCGGTCCCGGAAACCAGCAGCAGGACCGCGAATAACCACCCCATCCAGATGCGCATGCGCCTCCGTCCCTCTCCGCTATCGGAATTCCATTCGAAAAATCAGTTTGCCGCCGAATTCGCCTTCGGTGTCCTGAAAGGCGCCCATGATCAGGTTTTCCAGAAATTTGTATTCCGCGGTTCCCTTCTGGATCGTTTCCCCGCCGCGGTTTTCCACGCCGTATTTGACGGTGACCCGCCGGGACAGCTCCTTGCCGACGGTCACGTCCACCCCGCCGGGATCTTCCTCGCCCGAACCGGCCTCGTAGCCCAGTTCCACGTCCAAGCCCGTGGCGTCGCGGAGCCCCCGGGAGAGGCGGCCCGAAAGAATGTCGCCCATCACCTGCTTGGCGGAAAAGGAAGATCCGCCCTCCTGCCGAACCAGCTCCTCGGTGGTCCGGCCCAGCAGCAACAGGGAGAGAATGTCCTCGTCGGTCTCCCGGGGCGTGGAGGAAAGCTGGAAATTGAGGTTTTCCGGATCCCCGGAAACGGACAGGGTGATGGTCCATTTCCGGACTTCGGAGACGGCGCGGATGTCCAGAGTCGGCTCGATCCGGTAGGGATTGAGAAAATCGATGACGCCCCGCTCCACCTCGAATTCGGTGCGCTGGTAGGTCACCGTGCCGTCGGTGATTTCCGCCCGGCCGGTGACGAGCGGGTTGGCCGCCGTGCCTCGCACCCGCACGCCGGGCTTCAGGGAGAGCAGGGCCACGTTGTTGTCCACCACGAAGGGATTCCGATTCTTCACGGCAATGTCCAACTCCATGCCGGCGAGAAAGGGAGGGGCCGGCTCGCCGCCGCCCGCCGTTTGGGCCCGGGTCCGCTCCCGGGTGGCCGCGTTGACCAGGCTCAGATCCACGTCCCGGTAGTAGAGCCCTTCCAGCAGCACCAAGTCCCCGCCCACCCGGGATTTCTCCGGCGCGCCTTCCAAGGTGATGTCGGCGTTGAGCGACACGTCCAGGGTGTCGGGAACGGAGATCGGAAGCCGGCGGGCGTCCAAATCGGCGGAAAAGCGCGTGGGCCGGAAATTTTCGAGGTCGGCGGCGCCGGAAACGGAAAAGCGGCCCTCGTCCAGTCGCCCTTCCAGCTTTTCCAGGGTGAGCGTTTGGGCCGTCAGCTCCAGACGGCCGTTGACCTCGGAGAGCTTCTGCCGAAGACCGGGAACCAGGAGCCCCACGTCGGAAACGACCACCGCGGCGTCCACCTCCGGCCGGCTCGCGGGGCCGGTCACCCGGGCGTCCAGCGTCACCTCGCCGGACGCCTCCTCCAGCGCCGCGCCCAGGGAATTCGCCACGGCCACCGGAATCCGGCCGTCGGCCCGGAAGTCCAGGGTCCCGTCCAGTCGGCCGTTTCCGGAAATCTCCAGAAAGCCTTCCTCCAGCAGGGCCAGCCGAAGATTTTCCACCGCCAGCCGACGGTCCCGCAGCGTCGCCGTGAACGGCCGGGCCTCGATCAGCGAAAGATCGCCCCGGGAAACGTCCAGCCGGTCCACGTCCACGTCGGCGGTGATGGCCTGGGGATTTCCGGCATTGCCTTGGGCCGTGATGACCGCGGTCAGTCCACCCTCCAGTTCCGGCTGGCCGGCCATCTGGAAATAGGGGCCGAGAGCGGTGTCGGAGAAGCGCAGATCGGCGGAAAAGTCCCGGTTGTCCAGATTGTACCGGGCGTCCACCGCGAAATCGGCGTTTCCGGAAATCCGGGCCACGCCGTCGGAGACGTCCAACGTCAGCCGCAACGGGGCCAGATCCTCCCCGTTGATCCGGACGCCCTCGATCCAGACCTCGCCCTGGGCCGCCGGCCGGGAGGCCCGCCCCGCCCCGGCCAGATCGAACCGGACCCGGCCGCTTTCCAGGTCCCGCTCTCCCAGGGCGTCGATGGCGGCCAGGGAGACGCCTTCGGTGCGCAGCCGCAGATCGTAGCTGCCGTCGGACGGAGAATACCAGCCGTCGGCCCGAACCGCGTCGCCCTCCCGCAGGGTCAGCACGGCCGGGGCCACCCGAACCCGCTCGCCCTCCAGCCGGGCCTCCACCCGAACCGATTCCACGGTCTGGGCGCCGAAATCCAGGTCGTCCCCGGAAAGCGCAACGGCGCCCTGGAGCCGTTGGGGCGTTCCCGAAACGGCGGCGGTCAGGATCAGCCGACCCTTCATGCCGGAGACGAAATCCTCCAACCGGATCGGGTCGCCTTCCGCCCGAAGATCGAACCGGGGCGGAGAGAGCGGCGCGAGGGTTTCCGGGTCCAGGACTTGGGCCGTTCCCGTGACCTTCAATTGGGATTCCCCGTTTTCCACGGACAAGGGCCGCAGGGAAAGTTCCCCGCCGGCGAAGCCAACCTCGGCGGTCACCGCGCCGATCCGCGTTCCGGCCGCGGCCAGATCGTCGCCCCGGAGGGTCGCCGTCGCCTCGGGGGCCGTCAGCGGGCCGGCGATGTCGGCCGAAAGGCTCAGTTTTCCCGAAAGATCGTCTCGGAAATCGCCGGGATGAAATGGATCGGCCGTCAGCTTTAGGTCGGCGGTGGGCGAGGCGAGAGGCTTCAGCGTTTCGGGGTCCAGCAGGCGAAGCGTTCCGGCGAGGCGGGCCGTGGAGCGTTGATTGGTGACCGTCAGCGGGTCCACCCGCAATCGGCCGTCGGCCATGCGCAGATCGCCCTCGACGTTCCCGATTCGCAAATCCCCGGCGGCAAGATCGGCGGCGGACAGGTCGGCGTCCACCGTCGGCGCGGACAGCGTCCCGCCGATTTGGGCGGAAAGGGTCGCCGTGCCGCCCAGGGTTTCCACAAATTCGCCGGGATGAATCGGATCGGCGTCCAGCGCCAGATCGAAGGCGGGGTCTTCGCGCAATCCCCAGCTTCCGGGGACGAAAAGATCGGTGGTCCCCGTGAGCCGAGCCCGGCTCTTTCCGTTGGCCACCGTGAGGGGATCGAGGCGAACGGTTCCGTCGGCGAGTTCGCCGTCCGCGGAAACCTGGCCGATGGTCGCCTCGCCGGCGATCAATTGGTCGGCCGCGAGAGAGAAACCGACCCGGTCCGGCCCCAGCAACGAGCCGGAATAGGCGATTTCGCCGTTCACCGGCCCCGCCACCGGCAGGTCCGGCAGAAAGTCGGTCGCCGAAACCGAGGTCAGCGCCGCGGTCAGCTCCGCCGGCATTCGCTCGGTGATTCCCCAGCCGTCCCGGAACAGCTCCAGGGTTCCCTCGGCCCGCAGACGGGAGTCGGCGTTTTCCACGGTCAGCGAATTCACCCGCACCGTGCCCTCGGGATTCCGGGCGGCGGCCAGTTCCACCGCGCCGATCCGGATGGCGCCCCAGGCCACCGACGCGCCGGAGAGGGCCAGATCGAGATTCGGCTTCATCACGTCGCCGGCGACTTGCGCGGTCAGGTCGGCGGAACCGGCCAGTTGAGTGACGCCCACCGGCGAAAGCAGCGCGGTCAGGTCGGGAGCCGTCAATTGGACTTCGGCGTCGGCGGATCGATCGGCCAGCCGATAATCGCCGGT
>CAYFVR010000138.1:0-12711 GCA_964346545.1 uncultured Desulfobacterales bacterium
GGGCGGGAGGACGAAATCCCGACATCCGGGGCGGCGCGAGGGCGGGGCGGTCTCGAAAGAAGGGGGGCCGCCCGGCCCCGGCGCGCCCGCGTTGCGATTTACGGCGTTGCGGGTTCCACGTCCGGCAGGGCGTCCGGATGAAACAGCGATTTCCCGCGGAGCCGATAGCCGGCGATGAGCGCCTGGCCGCGCTCGGAGGTGATCCATTCCGCGAATTGCTTGGCCAGATCATGCTTGACGTGGGGAAATTTCTCGGGATTGACCGGAATGACGCCGTAGGGGTTGAAGAGCAGCGGATCGCCTTCCACCAGCACTTCCACCGCCAGCCCGGCGTCCCGCCCGACGTCGTAATTGATGTAGGTCCCCCGATCGGTCAGCGTGTAGGCCCCTTTTTCGTCGGCGAAGGTCAGGGTTTTCCCCATGCCCTGGCCAATGGAAAGATAGCCCTCGTAGGCCGGTTGAACAAACTCGATGGTTTGCTCTTTGCCCTTTTTGACGATGGTCTGGCCGCGGGTTTCCAGCTCCAGGCCGGTTTCCTTCCACAGGGCCTGCTCCTTGGCGTGGGTCCCGCTGTCGTCCCCTCGGGAAACGAAGGTCGCGCCACTGGCGGCGATTTTTTCCAGAGCCTCGGCCGCGTCGGAGGTCCCCGCCACGCCCGCCGGGTCCGATTCCGGACCGACGATGACGAAATCGTTGTGCATCACGGGATACCGTTTGGTTCCGAAGCCGTCCGCCACGAACTCCTCCTCCCTGGATTTGGCGTGGACGAAGATCAAATCCACGTTGCCGTCCATGCCGTCGCGGATGGCGGCGCCGGTCCCCTTGGCGATGACCTTGACCTCGACGCCGGTTTCCTTGGTGAATTCCGGCAGCAAAACGTCCAGCAACCCGGAAGCCTGGGTGCTGGTGGTGGTGGACACCTGAAGAACCTTGTCGGCCGCCGCCGCGCCGGGAATCCCGGCCGCGGCCGGGATCAGAATGCACAGTCCGAACAATGTCGCTTTCCGCATGATGGAATCTCCTCTGGAAACAGGTTCATTTTCGCCCGATAAGGTCGGAAATGAAGCCGTTTGTCAAGGCGATTTCAAAAAATCCCAATCATACGGAAAAGAACAACCAGCAATGGATGAAAAATAACACCTAAGACAACCCGCGCATCGTTTTCCGCTCCCGCAGGAAGCGAATGCCGATGCCGTCGCCCGTCACCCGGGCCACCTCGCCCCGCACCCGAACCGGCGGCCGCCCGTCGGAAAACGGAATGGAAATGGCCACTTCCTGGCCGATGGCCAGGTCCAGATTGGTCTCGATGAACAGACCCCCCACGCTGATGTCCCGCATGGTGTCGGTATAAAACCGGTCTCCGATGGTGAAATCCACCTGCTGCGCCGCAAGCCGTCGGGGATGTTCCCGCAGATCGTTCCAATCGAATTCGGAGGCGAAGGCGGAAGGCTTGCGCGCCGCGCGCGAAACCGCGCGGGGAGGGCTCACCGGCGGTTCCTCGCCCCAGTCGGGAAGAAGTTCGGTTCCGGGCCGAAATCGGGCGTCCGCCCCAGCCGTCGTGAAAAAAAGCTCGTCGTCGGCCCGGAACCAGAGCGCCCGGGCCATTTCCTTTTCTTTATCCATGCGAAACCGGCCCCCCGGCGGCCAAAGTCATATCAAGTTCAAGTGGCGGGCCTGGTCAACCAAATTCCGCGCCAGCCGCACCGTCGCGCCGTCCACCATGCGGCCGTCCACGTTCACCGCGCCGCGCCCCAGGGTCCGGCCGCTCTCGCCGGCCTCCAGAATCCGCGCGGCCCGGTCGATCTCCTCCCGGGAAGGGCTGAACACCCGATTGATGGGGTCCACCTGGCTGGGATGAATGGCCCACTTGCCGTCGCACCCCAGGGCGCTGGCCGCCGCCGCCGCCGCCTCCAGTCCGTCGGGATCCCCGAAATTGCCGAAGGGGGCGTCGATGGCCAAAATGCCGTTGGACTTGGCCGCCATGACAATTCGGCCGAGGGGAAAGTGCCACCGGTGGCCGGGGTAGATTTCCGCCTCCCCTTCCCCGTGTCCGGAAAGGGAGACCAGCCGGGCTCCCACGGAGGCGGCGTAGTCCGCCACGCCGAACACCAGGCTCACCAGCCGGTCGCTGGCCCGGGCGATCTCCCCCACCCGTTCCAGCCCCCGGGCCGTTTCGATGGACGCCTCGATGCCCACCCGCCAGTTGCCGCCCCGGTTCATTTCGATCCCCCGGAGCATCCGGTCGGCGAAGTGGACATCCTCCGGCCCGTTCACCTTGGGAATCACCACGGCGTCGATCCGGTGGCCGGCCGCCTCGCCCACCTCCATCAGATCCCGGTAGCCGAACGGGGTGTCCAGCCCGTTGATGCGGAAGGTGAGGATTTTCTCTCCCCAGTCCAGATGAAGCAACGACTGGACGATCCGGGTTCGGGCCGTCACCTTGTCGTCGACCGGCACGCTGTCCTCCAGGTCCAGCATCACCACGTCGGCGGTGCCGTTCCGGGCCTTTTCGTGCATTTTTTCCACATGGCCGGGAACGGACAGAATGGAACGACGAGGTTTCATGAATCCAAATCCTCTCCTCCGGAGTTTCCGACGGTCGCCTTGGCGCGTCCTTCGAAAAACGACGGATGGCGATGGGGTAAATAAAACGGGGAAGGGCGAGCCCGGCCGCAACGGCGCTTTTTTCGGTCAAAAAGCGGCGGGGCGTACCCGGCGGGCCCGTGACCGATCCGGCGCTTTCGTTGGTTTGAAATCCCGAAGCGAACGGCCGCAAGCCCCGAAAGATACCGAAAATGTAGGAAATTGAAATGAAAATGTCAAGCGGGAGAACGACGGGAAACGGGGGTCGAAGCCACGCAAAACGCCGGCGGAGCCTTTGGGGCTCGCGCCGGCGAAAGTGGGCGGCCGGTTTCCGGCCGCCGCGAAAAAACGGTTTTCAGGAAGTCCGGTTTACGCCCGCGCCGTCTCCCCCGTTTCGGCCGACTTGGGGGCGGGGCTCACCCAGGGCTTGCCCACGGGAAGAATGTCGCGGCCAAAAACATCTTTATAGATGACGTGGGCCATCATGTACCAGGCGCCCAGGGCGCAGAAGATCAGGTCGATGGCCGTGATGGTCAACACGCTTTTCATGCCGAACAAAAAGACCAGGTCCAGCCCGATGAAGCCCAGAAGCAACGTGGTGAAGGTGAAGGCCATCGCCCCGTGAATTCGCAGGGCGGCATACCACATGACCACCGTGTACAAGGTGAAGCACAATAGGAAGAAACCGATATCCGTGGCGCTGATGGCCAAATGTTTCCCCGCGATGGGCACGGACCCCGCCGCCATGTCGGACAGCAGCCAGATGAGGCCCAGAGCCAGCCAAAACGCGCCGTAGACCGTGAAGGCGCTGTAGCCGAAGTTGTTTCCGGTGCCGTACTCCTGCAGACCGGCCACGATCTGGGCCCCGCCGCCCAGCATCATGGCGGTGGCGAAAATGATGCCGGTGCCGCACCATCCGAGGTTGTGGAACTGAAGCATGAGGGTGGTAAGACCGAATCCCGCCAAACCGACGACCGCTGGGTTTCCCACATTTGCCTGACCCGACATACAATCCTCCTTGGTATTGGGGGTTTAGGCGCTCATTTGCGCCGTTGCCGCCTGAAAATCGGTTCCGGCCGGCCGCGGCCGGCCGGAACCGACGGGGTTTCCTCCGAAGCTATTCGCCCCGGCCCTTGGCCAGACCGATTTTCTCCAGCGCTTCGGCCATTTCGCCCAAAATGGTGGGATCGTCGATGGTCGCCGGCATGTTGTACTGCTGGTTGTCGGCGATCTTCTGAATCGTGCCCCGCAGAATTTTGCCCGAGCGGGTTTTGGGAAGCCGCTTTACGACGGTGGCCTTCTTGAACGCCGCGACGGGTCCGATCCGGTCGCGGACCATCTGGATCACCTCGGCGACGATTTCCTCCTGCGAACGCGTCACGCTGGAATTGAGGACCAGGAAGCCCACGGGCACCTGCCCTTTGAGCTTGTCCTCCACGCCCAGCACCGCGCACTCGGCCACGTCGGGATGGTCGGACAAAACCTCCTCCATGGCGCCGGTGGAGAGGCGGTGCCCCGCCACGTTGATGATGTCGTCGGTTCGGGCCATCACGTAAATATAGCCGTCTTCGTCGATGTAGCCGGCGTCCGCCGTCTTGTAATAGCCCGGGAACTCCTCCAGGTAGGCCTCCTTGAACCGCTGGTCGGCCTGGTAGAGGGTCGGCAGGGTGCCCGGGGGCAACGGCAGCTTGACCACCAGCGCGCCGATCTCGCCCGGCTTCAGTTGCTGGGCGTCGGGATCCACGACCTGGACGTCCCAGCCCGGCACCGCCTTGGTGGGAGAGCCGTACTTCACCGGAAAATGATGGAGTCCCATGCAGTTGGCGGCGATGGCCCATCCGGTTTCGGTCTGCCACCAGTGATCGATGACGGGAACGTTGAGGTTTTTTTCGGACCACTGGATGGTGTCCGGATCGGATCGCTCGCCGGCCAGAAAGAGGATCTTGAAATTGGAGATGTCGTAATTCTTGATCAGCTCACCCCGAGAGTCTTCCCGCTTGATGGCGCGGTAGGCGGTGGGGGCGGTGAACATGCATTTCACGTTGTGTTCGGAAATGACCCGCCAGAAGACGCCGGCGTCCGGCGTGCCCACGGGTTTGCCTTCGAACAGGATGGTGGTGCAGCCCTTGAACAGCGGAGCGTACACGATGTAGGAGTGTCCCACGACCCAGCCCACGTCGGAGGCGGCCCACCAGACATCGTCTTCGTCGATGTCGTAGATGGCCTTCATGGTCCACTTCAAGGCCACCACATGGCCGCCGTTGTCCCGCACCACGCCCTTGGGCTGGCCGGTGGTGCCGGAGGTGTAGAGGATGTAGAGGGGATCGGTGGCCGCCAGGGGAACGCAGTCCGCCGGCCGCGCCGAGGCCATCAGAGCGGCCCAGTCCGAATCGCGGCCTTCCACGAGGGACGCGGTTTCCTGGGGACGCTGGAAGACGACGCATTTCTCGGGCTTGGCGTCGGAAAGCTCGATGGCTTCGTCCAGAAGCGGCTTGTACTTGATGATTCGGGAACCTTCGATGCCGCAGGAGGCGGAAACCATGACTCTGGGTTTGGCGTCGTTGATTCGGGTGGCCAGCTCCTTGGCGGCGAAACCGCCGAAAACCACGGAGTGAATGGCGCCGATTCGGGCGCAGGCCAGCATGGCGATGGCGGCCTCGGGAATCATCGGCATGTAGATGATGACCCGGTCGCCCTTGACCACCCCCTGCCCGGCCAAGACGCCGGCAAACTTGGCGACCTCGTCCCGCAGCTCGGCGTAGGTATATTTCTTGATGGTGTCGGTCACGGGGCTGTCGTAGATCAGCGCGACCTTGTCGCCCCGTCCCCGATCCACATGAAAATCCAACGCGTTGTAGCAGGTGTTGATTTCGCCGCCGACGAACCATCGGTAGAACGGTTTATTGGAGTCGTCGAGCACCTTGTCCCATTTTTTGTACCAATGCACGTCCTCGGCCGCCTGGCCCCAGAATCCCTCGGGGTCCTGCATCGACTGCCGGTAGACTTCCTCGTACTTGTTGGCCATTGCTCATCTCCCTGTTTCGGTTGAAATGGATTGTGCCAAACCTTGAAGCGCCGCGAGGCCCCGGCGCGGAAAAGGGGCCGATCGGCGGACTCCCCTCCAAAAAAAATCGAGCGCTCAGTCATTTTTTTGGAACAAAGAAATATTTTGTTTCCAGTGCTTCTGGCGAGGCCGAAATTTGGGAAAAACCGAAACCGACGCCTCCCGCTTTCAATTTGGTCCATGTTCTATATCGAAAGCGGATAGTTTGTCAAACTTTTTTTTTGAATGTCATTCATGGGCGTTTCGTCCCTTGGAAATCCGGATCATTTTCAAACATCTTCGGGGGTTTCAACTCCGGCCCAAAAGGATAAAACCTTGACGGGAAGTTTCCGAAAAACTATCCATGAAATACTTATTTCCGGCGACCCGGCGCGGAGAACGGCCCGCAAACCGGGTCGGGTTCGCGCTTCCCCGAAATGGCCCCACCCCTCGGAAAGGAGATTCGTCCCATGGTCACCTCGTTTCGGCTTTCGCTCCGCGTGTGGACCAGCATCGGAATTCTGGTCGCCGGCTACCTCTTCTCCCTGGCGGCCACCACCACGGTGGCCTGGCAGATCCAAGACGAACTGCCGGCGGTTTCCGCCTTCGCGGTGCAGGCCACCGAGTTGAGCCAGACCATTCCGCGCCAGTTCGAGGAGCAGACCCGCCAGTACGGTCGGGCCCTCATCACCGGGGAAAGCGATCTGGTGGAAAAGGCGCGAACGGGGCTCCGGACCACCGAGTCGCTGCTGCTGCGGCTGGCCGCCCTGCCCGGGGCCGACGCGGAGCTGAAAACCGAAATCGCCCAAACGCTGGGCCAACTGCGGGAATACGTCCAGGACTCCGAAACGGTTTTCGAAACCACCCAACGCGGCGAAACCAGCGCCGAAACGGTACGCCAGATCAACACCCTGTCGGCCCGGAAGCGGGATCTTCAGGCCGCCTTCCAAACCATCGCCGGCCGGGTCCGCGCCTCCATCCAGGGAACCGTGGCCGCCCTCAGCCGGAGCGTGCGACGACAAAATCAATTCAACGTTTTCCTGTCGGTGGGGATCATCCTCGTCGCCCTGGCCATCATCCACTGGGTCATCCGCCGCTCCATCATCGGCACTCTCTTGCGCATCACCGAAAAGCTGTACGACTCCTCCCAAAAGGTGGCGGACATTTCGGCGGACATTTCGGCCGGCAGCCAGCAACTGGCCGAAGGCGCGACGGAACAGGCGGCGGCCATCACCGAGGCCTCCGCATCCCTGGAACAGCTGGCGGGCATGACCCGCCGAAACGCGGAAGACACCCGGGAGGCCCGCAAACTCGGGATCGAGGCGCTGCGGGCGGTGGAAAACCTGAACAAATCCATGGACCAAACCGCCGCGGCCATGGGGGGCATTCGGGATCGGGGGCAAGAAATCGGCCGAATCAACCAGACCATCCAGGAATTGTCGTTTCAGACCAACCTGCTGGCCCTGAACGCGGCGGTGGAGGCGGCCCGGGCCGGCCAGGCCGGGGCCGGTTTCGCGGTGGTGGCCGACGAGGTCCGGAGTCTGGCGATTCGGTCGGCGGACGCGTCCCGGGACACCGAATCGCTGATTGAAAGCACGGTGAAGGAGATCGAAACCGGCGGGGCATGCCTGGACGAAACCCGATCGGCGCTGGAATGGGCCAGGCGGCAAAATGAGGAGATGGGGACGCTGGTGGACCGCATCGCCCGGGCCGGGGAGGAGCAGGTCAAGGGCATCGACGAGATCAACCGGACCATGGAGGAAATTGACAAGATCGTTCAGACCAACGCCTCCAACGCGGAGATTTTCGCGTCGGTCTTCATCAAGCTGAACGGGCAGGCGGAGCGGCTGAGCTATTTCATCCGGAAGCTCAAAGGGCTGACCGAGCGAAGGCGGCACATCCGGGTGAAAATCGCCTTGCGGGGAACCTTCCAGCCGGACGGCGGACGGAACCCGGTCGAGTTCGTCACCCGGGACGTCAGCGCCAACGGGGCGTCGGTGCTCACCGCGACGCCGCTGCCGGGCCATGCGATCGGCGACGTCGCCATCCGGGCCGGAAAGACCCGCTTCCCGGCCATCCGGGCCCGGGTCCTGCGGTGCGAAGGACGGACGGGAAAGGACCGCCACCTCTCGGCCCTGACCTTCGTGGACTCAAGTCCGGAGCAAGAGGCCCGGCTCCTGTCCATTCTGGACACCGATCTGGGAGGGGATTAAAGCAATAAGCGTTCATTTTGACGAAAAATGTGCGGGACGTACCGCCCGGGCCCCTGAAAAGTCGGGCGCATCCGCCCATTGGAACTTCCCCGGCTCAGCCCGCTTCGGCCGAACCGCCCTTCATCTCGCCGATTTTTTCGTTGTAGAAATGAATCACCTCCCGCCGGTTGAGCATCCCGATCAGAATGCCGGAGTCCTCGTCCCGAACCACCGGGAGACTGTCGATGTTTTTGATGGTGAATTTCCGCATCACCGAATTGAGATCCTCCATGGGGGTGGCGACGATCAGGTCGGTGGTGGCCAGATCCTTCATGAGGATGAGGTGCTCCAGGCCTTCGGTGAACAACACGCTCCGGATGTCGGTGCTGGAAAAAATCCCGGAAAGCCGTTTTTCCTCGTCCATGACCGGAAAATAATGCTGTTTGGTTTCCGCGAAATACCGTTTGAAGTCTCGAAACGACATATCCTGGGGAATCAGATTGACCTTCTGGACCAGATGGATCAGGTCCTTCACCCGAATGCTCTGGAGCACGTCGACGAAAAACTCTCCGGCATGGGCCGGAGACTCGATCCGGTTTTTCACCTGGCATTCGTAGATGGTCCATCGCCGGGCCGCCAAATAGGCCACCGAGCAGACCAGCAGGCTGGGCATGAGCAAATGATAGGAGTTGGTCATTTCGCTGACGAAAATGATGGTCGAGATCGGCGTGTTGGACACGGCGGTGAAAAAGCCGGCCATGCCGACGATGACGTAGGCGCCGGGGTCGGCGACCACGCCGGGCATCAGGGCGTGAAAAAACTTGCCCACCACGCCGCCCATGGCGCCCCCGATGACCACGGAAGGGCCGAACACGCCGCCCGAACCGCCCGAGCCGATGGAAAAAGAGGTGGTCAACACCTTCCCGACGGCCAGGGAAAGCAGAAAACCGATGGTGATCTCTCCCACCAGGGTCGCCGGGTCCAGGGCCTGCTGCACGTACCCGTAGCCGAAGGCCAACGTGTACGGCAGAAAAAAGCCGATGCCCCCCGTGCAAAGCCCTCCCAATACCGGCTTGAAATGATTGGGCATCGGCAGCCGGCGGAAGAACCTCGTGATGCCGTAAAAGGCCTTTACGTAAAAGGCGCCGGTGGCCACGAGCACCAGGGCCAGCACCAGGTAGGGCCCCAACTCCACGGGATTGGTGAATTTGAAATCCGGCGCGTCGAAAAGCGAGCCCCATCCGAACACCAGGCAGAACATGCAATAGGCCACCACGGAGGAGATGCCCGCGGGAATGATCACTTCGGATTCAAACTCGGGATCGCGGTACAGCACCTCGGCCGCGAACAGGGCGCCGGCCAGGGGGGCGCGAAAGATGCTGCCCACGCCGGCCCCGATGCCGGCCGCCATCATGATGCGCCGTTCCCGATCCGAAAGATTGAGGGTCGTGGCCAGAAAAGAGCCGAATCCGGCGCCGATCTGGGCGATGGGCCCTTCCCGGCCGCCCGATCCCCCGGTGGTGAGCGTCACCGCCGAGGCGATGGTTTTGATGATCGGCACCCGGCTTCGGATGAAACCGCCCTTGTGATGATAGGCGTCGATGGCGGCGTCGGTGCCGTGGCCTTCGGCCTCGGGCGCGAAGGTGTACACCAGCCAGCCGCTGACGAGCCCGCCGAAGGCCGGAAGAAACAGCAAAAGCCATCGATTGAAGGGGCGATCGGTGGGATGGAGAAGATGATGTTCGCCCGCCGGGGACGGAGGGCGATAGCCGGCGATCATGTCCATGAAATAATGAACGCCAAGGCCGCACAGATAATGAAAAATGATGGACCCCAGACCGGCGATCAGCCCGATCAGCACGAAGTAAAGGGTCCATTTTCCGGCGTAAGCCAGCTTGGTCGCGGGCGGAGGGTCGATGGTCAGCTTGGGCATGGAAGAAAAACCCCAGGGTTCGGGCGTTTTCGGCCGGGGCCTATCCCCGCTCCGATTCCAGGTCGCGGATGCCCTGGTGAATGCGGCGGAACAATTCGCCGACATGCGGCGCGTCCACCGAGGAGAAGGCGACTCGAATGTCATAGGTGTCGGTGGCGATGAGGCCCACTCCGTACTTTTCCAACAGGTGCGTCCGCAGCGGCTCGGCCTCCACCGTTTTCAGGCGAAGGCACATGAAGTAGCCGGAGTTGAAGGGATACATTTCCCAGGCGTCGGCGTATTCCGGAAGGCGCACCACTTCCTTCACCCGATTGGCCCGTTCCTTCAGCAGTTGCACCTTTTGCGCCCGCTCCTCCGCGAAGCCGGGGGCCCGCAGGGTTTTGAGCACCAGCGTCTGGCTGAGGTGGCTGGCGTTGGAAACGGTGCCTCGAATGTTTCCCGCGGTCTTGCGCTCCAGCGCGTCGTAGAAGGGGCCGTATTCCCCTTCCACGATCCGGGTGCCGTAGGTGACAAAGCCGACCCGCAGTCCCCAGACGAACATTTCCTTGGTGGCCCCGTCCAGCTTGACGGCCAAAAGCCGGGGATGGCGATTGCAGAACCGGGCGAAAAGAGACTCCCGCAGGGCGGATTCCTCGTACCGCAGGCCAAAATAGGCGTCGTCGGTCACCGCGATGATGTTGGTGCCGCTCTCGGCCACGGCGGAGAGAATGTCGGCGATCCGGTCGCCCTCCTCCTCCGTGATGGTGTATCCGGTCGGGTTGTTGGGAAAATTGAGAAACACGACCACCTTGTAGTTGTTGTCGGCCTCCCGCCATACCCGATCTTCGAACGCCTCCAAATTGAAGCCGCCGGATTCGGTAAACATCGTGTACTGGCTGATGCAGGCGTCGCCCCGAACCGACATGACCATCCGGTTGTTGCCCCACATCTTGTCCGGGAAGATCACCACGTCGTCGGGATCCAAAAACAGGTCGGCGAACACGCTGATGCCGTGGGTGATGCCGCTGGTCACGACCGGAAGACTGATCTGCTTCCCCTCCAGGGAGGGATTTTTCTGGAAAAGGGCGGATCTCCAGACCTTTCGGAGTTCGGGAACGCCGAACGAAGAGGCGTACGTCAACGCCTCGGCCGGCCCCACCTGGTCGGGGTTCAGCAACGACATCACCGACGGGAGATACATGGTTTTGGCGTCTTCGGTGGCGATGCCGATGGTGGCGTTGAACGCGGATTCGGCTTTTTCCTTCGCCTCCGCGCTCTGGGCAAGTATCCCTTTCGGGAAGAAGAGGCGGCGACCCGTCTTGGAAAACATCTCCATCAGGTAGGGATTGCCCCGTTTGATGACGGCGTTGAGTTCCTGTGCGAGGGGATTCACGCTCATGGCGGTTCGATTCCTTGAAGCAAGAGTGTTGAACGAGCGGTTTTTGTAATGGTTTCAAATGAAAATTTCAAGGGAAAATGTTTCGGCGGCAGCGGGCGCAAAAAAAACCCCACCCGAAGGCGGGGTTGAAAAACCGATGGTTTTGCGGGGAAATTTGTTTATTTGCGGGCGCGCTTGGAAGCCTTGATCGGGTTGATCTTGGCCTGCTGTTTGGCGGCGTCGGTCTTGACGTGGGTGGCCAGATTGCAGATCCCGTTTCGCCATTTCAAGGCCGGTTCCGGCGCGGAACCGCAGTAGGACCCGCCGTTGTGGGACACGACCCGGTTGCAGCCATTGCATTGTTCAACAATGGGATGGCAACTCCCGCCGCGAAATCCGCAGCCCTTTTTTTTCATAAACGTGCATTCCACGCCATTGCGGACGGTTGTGCAGATCATACGCTCCATCTCCTCATCATTTAAATTGCAAAAAGCCGGGAGGCAGAGCCGCCGGCTTTTTGCTTTGATTAACCAACTCGGCAATCTACAGGAAAACCTGCCTTTTGTCAATATGATTCGACTTCAATTCAGCTGCCGGCTCGGCGTTTTTCCGCCAAGAATCGGCCGCCGAAAAAAAAACCAATTACGCCAAAAGACAAAAGGAGCAGGGAACCGGGTTCCGGCACCGGCGCATTTTCGGACGGCGGGATCATGTTTGGAGATCTCGGCTGGGGCAATGCCGCCAAACTTCCGTCCCCGCTCCACTGGGTCGCCCCCCGCACCTCGAACACATAGGGCGCCCCGGGAGTCAACATAAAACTCGAAAAAACCAGGCCGGATGAACTGCGCCTTTCATCTTTCCCGCCCAAATTTGAAATCCCAAAGGAAAACGAATCCGATGGATCGAACAGCGAAGCGAGAGAAACGGCCGCCGAAATTTCAACGTGGGAATTTCCGCCTTTCGGATTATCAAACAACCACGAATACCGAAAAGAAAAGGTATGATCCACTTGATTTGGGTCCGAAGAGGCTTCGAAGACATTGAACATCCGAAAACCCGCCGAAAGAATTTCGACGTCGGAAGTAAGGCCCGCGATTTTACTGGACGCAATAAAGGTTCTCGGCGAAACATTGGAATTGGCGAAACCGGAGGGTTCGCTCACTTTGGAAACGAAATTGCCATCCTCGCCGGGTTCACCATCTCCGCCCCGGAAGCCTTTTACGGCTTCATTTGTGACGCCGTTCACATCGGAGAAGGCTTTAATGTTTTCCTCCAAATTAGGGCTTAGCCAAGGCTCGGGCCAATCCCATTCCGAAAGCAAGGAAGTTTCGCCCCCCGACGAAACCTGAAAATCGGCCAAAAGAAGTTCTCCGCCGGGAAGGACAAGCGCGAAAGCCTGGGCGAAAAAAGGTGACAGGACAAAAAAAACAAGAAAAAAAAGGAAGTGCAAGGAAAAACGCAAAATCTTCATCTTTTGGCCCCCTTGAAAGTTCATTTGGGCGGAATACTCCCCCCATCGGATTTCATCGAAAATTCCCGCGCATTTTCTCCTCGATCTCCTCCACCGTCACCGGCGCCCCTTCCATCAAATCCACGGGATCGC
>CAYFVR010000139.1:0-12260 GCA_964346545.1 uncultured Desulfobacterales bacterium
GCCCCGGGGCATGGCGATCACGCCGGGCAGAATGGCGTCGGAGGTGTGGATCCGAACCCGAACTTCTCCCTTGGGCGTGGACAGCACCGCCAGAACGCCTTCGGCAAGGCCCTGCTTCCCGGCGGTCTTGGTGTTGACTTCCACGAACCCGTCGGTCCCTTTCAAGACGTGGTCTTCCACGATTTTCATCATGAACGGAGAATCCGCGGTGGCGCCGTGGGCCAACCGCATGGAATCGTAGGGGACCAGCAACAGGGGAAATCGGGAGGCGTCGCCCGCCACGGGGATCCGGTCGGGGCCGCCGCTTGCATCCATCGGGCAGGATTCGGAGATGAAATGAAACTTCTTGTCCGGCGTCCGGAACGCCTCGTCCAGCGGGATCGGCTCATATCCCTCGTTGGCGTCGTAGCCCTGGTCCACCATCTTCTTGAACTGGCGGCCCAGCGTTTTTTGAAGGCATTCCTCGTAGTTTTTCCAGGGAAAGGCCGCCGCCGCGGATTCGCCCATCTTCCGGGCCAGGGCCATCACCGTGTCCCCCACGTGGCGCGTGTCGTTTTGGGGCGCCGCCACGGGGCGAGAAAGGCCGATGGTCGGCCGATTGAGCCCCGGCGGGGCCGGCACGTCTTCCCATCGCTCGAAATGATTGTGATGGGGCAGAACCAGGTCCGCCATCTCGGTGGTTTCGTCCCGGTGGGGGCTGAAGCTGACGATAAACGGAATGCGGTCGAGCGCCTCCTTGGTCGCCGCGGTGTCCGGAAGCGTATAGGCGGGATTGGCGGCGTGGACGAACAGGGCCTGCACCGGCGAAACCTCGGTGTTTTTCAAGGCTTTGGGCAGACGGTGCAGCAGACTGGCGGAATGAGGAAAAATCTCTCCCCTCGCGCCGTCCACCCGAGGCGTGGCCAGCCCCTTTCGAGCCGCATCGTCCAGCTCGGGCTCGCGCCATTGGATGTAGTCGGGCTTCATCATGGCCCAAACGCCGCCGGGCTTGTTGACGCGTCCGGCCATGGCGTTGAGGGCGTGAACGGCCATGAACTCTTGGGCGCCGCCCGGAATGTCGCCTTCGCCCCGGCCGAAAATGGCCACCGGCGCCTTGGCGCCGGCAAAATCCCGGGCCAGGGTTTCGATGGTCCGAGAGCTGACGCCGGTCATCCGCGAAACGGCTCGCGGGCTGAAATTTTTGGCGATCAGGGTCTTGAAGCCGGGCCGGGTTTCGCCGGCGGCGTCCTTGTAGTCCGTCATGCCCGCGGTGTACTTTTCCACAAACTCTGCGTCGTAGAGCCCTTCCTCCAGCAGGACGTAGGCCATGCCCAGGGCCACCATGGCCTCGGTCCCGGGATTGACCGGAATCCACTGGTCGGCCTTCATGGCGCTGTTGGACATCCGCGGCTCCACCTGGACGAATTTTCCGCCGGTGTCTTTGAGTCGGCCGTGGACCCGGAACATTCGGCCCGGAGAGCCCCAGCCGTCCAGCACGCCGCTGCCCAGGCTGAGCAGAAAATCGCTGTTTTCCAGGTCGAAGCCCGGCATGGCGTCCACGCCGTGCATGAATTTGAAGGCCAGCTCGTAGCCGTCCAGATAGGAGGGCGACCACATGAAGTTGGGGGAGCCGTAGACGGCGAGGAAACGCTCCAGAAGCGCCGGAACGGTGCCCACGTTGCGGTCCACGATGCAGGCCAGGGCCTCGGGGTTTCCGGCGGCCCGGATGGCGCCGAGCTTGGCGGCGGTTTCGGAGATGGCCGCGTCCCAGGAAATCCGCTCCCAGCGGCCTTCGCCCCGTTCGCCGACCCGTCTCATGGGGCCGGGGATCACGGCGGAGCCGTACAGATATTGCATTCCGGAAAGACATTGGGGGCAAAGCCCGCCGGGGTTGGCCGGATAGCCCGGCAACCCTTCCACCTTGACGCCCCGGTCGCCGACTTTTCGAACCATCACGCCGCAACCGCCGGCGCAGAGGGTGCTGACCGTTTTCACATAGTTGACGGGGCCGCGGGGCGGCACCGGGGTCCAGGGCCAGGTCTGGGTCCAGATGGATAGGTCGTCGGTGAGTTTCCACGGAATTGGGGAAAGGGCCGTGCCGGCCGCCACACCGACCCCGAGAGAGAGGAAACTTCTTCTGTCGATTTTCATGGAGTCTACCCCTTAGCCTGAATTGAAAAGCTCGCGTCGCTGGAATCGTCCGGCTTCCAAGGGAAAACCGGTCGGCCGGCGGTTACTGATGGCATTTGAAACAGCCGCCCTTGCCGGTCTGGACGCTGTCCTGGGCCACGTCGCCCGCGATGTGGCACTCGGCGCAATCGTCCATCTTCATCCGATCCCAGGTATTCTTTTTGAATCCGGCGATATTGTAGCCCCAGATGTCCCGGCTGTAGCCCGTGATCCGGTTCTCCTGGTAGGGCTTCAGGCTGGTGGAGGTTCCGATGTCTCCGTGGCAGGTGGCGCATTCCATTTCGCCCATCTTGACGTGGGCGGCGTGGGAGAAGAAAACGCAGTCGGGCTGGCGGGAATAAATTTTCCAGTCCACTTCGCGGTTGGGCGCAACGTATTCGTAGTGGAAGGTCTCTTCGTCTTCGTCCACGCCCATCGGATCGGCGTGGCACTCGATGCACTGTTCGAGCTTGGGGGTTCCCGCGAAGCTTCCGTCTTCCCGGAAAAAATGGCAGCTTTCGCAACCATTGCCGACCAGCTCGTTGTGAAGCCGGTGGTTGAAGTCGAAGGGCTGCGGTTTTTCGGAGTAGAGGAGTTTGGGGAAAATGATCCATCCGAAAATCAGGCTGGCGACCAGTCCGACGACGAAGAACAGGATGGCGAATCCTTGCTCGTCGGGGACTCCGGTTTTTGTGTCGTCTGCTTTGCTCATGGAGACTCCATCCACCTTTCGTTATTCGTTTTCCAAGACCGCGAAACCCCGGGTCGATACGCAATAACCCCCTGCCATTGAAAACAATATGAAACGACCGCAAATTGCGGTCTTGTTACACCATGGAGAATTTTTTTGTCAAGGGCAAATCAGGGAGATTATATTCTTCGCCCGCCCCCGCTCCACCCGTGGAACGGGGACGGGCAAAAATTTGAATTTTATGTTAATTTCGAGGAAACATGCGCCTAAACGGGCGAAGATCGCCCCCCGGCTACAAAAATAAATGCCCCCGAAGATCAGGACGCGCCGTAGCTGTGAAGCCCGGGCAGCAGGTTCACCCCGAAATAGGTGAACATCACCGCCATGAATCCGGCGATGGAAATATAGGCGATGCGCCGTCCGCTCCAGCCCCGCATCAGTCTTGCGTGCAGCAGGGTGGCGTAGATGAACCAGGTGATCAGCGACCAGGTCTCCTTGGGGTCCCAGCCCCAGTAGCGGCCCCAGGCCGAGTTGGCCCAGACCGCGCCGGTGATGATGCCGGCGGTGAGAAACAGAAAGCCGAACTGGACCATTTTATGGGTCAGGTCGTCCAGGGTGTCGCCGTCCGGAAAACTGCCAATAATGCCGCCGCCTCCGCCGGCCATGGCCGGTTCCCGCTGGCGGATGAGATACATGATGCTGATGCCGAAGGCGACGGCGAAGCCGGCGTATCCCAGGAAACAGGTGATGACGTGGGCGATGAGCCAGTTGCTTTTCAGGGCGGGGATCAGCGGCTGAATTCGGTCGCTGACGTTGGGGGAAAGGGATGCGTAGGCCATGGACAGACAGGCCAGCGGCATGACGAAGGCGCCGATGGAAGACTTCTTCGATCGATATTCCACCCAAAGAAAAACCGCCGCGATGCAGACCGCGAAAAAAATGAGGGATTCGTACAGATTGGAAAGCGGGGCGTGGCCGTAGCCCAGGCGGGCGGTTTCCATCCACCGCAGCAGAATGCCGGCCAGGTTGCCCAAGGCGCCGGCGACGGCCGTCCATTTTCCGAATCGGGCGGCGGCGGGCGTTTTGAAGATCACCGAAACGATGTACAAAACGGCCGAAAGGCCGTAGACGAAGGTCACGACGGAAAGAAGACTCGAGCTGCTCACAAACATTCCTTTTGGCGACCGCGTTTGCGCGGCGCGGAAAAAGATTGGCGGATCAGGAGCCGCCTTCCGGGAACAGCCGGAGGCGGAACCCTTCGGCGGTGGGAACGATTTCATGGCCCACCGGCCCGGCGTCGGCCAGATCCAGCACCAGCCGGAGGAAATCCGGATGATTGCCGAGTCGAACCCGTTTCACCAGCGGGCTCTCCACGGCCACGGGGGAGGTCACCTTCCGATCCCATTCTCCGGCCAGATCCACGACCAGCTTGGGCGGGTCCGAAAGGGGAAAAACGTTGGTTTTCCGCACCGGCCCGCCGGCGACGGCCGTCAGCTCGAACCGGCCGTCGCCGGAACGCGACATGAGGCCGGTCAGCGTCCGAGGGCCGGAGGGCGAGGGGGGAAGCTCGCCGGTCGCCGGCGACGATTCCTCCGTCTCCGGGGAAACGGCGGCGGTTTCGACGGCTTCCGCCGGCCCGGGCTCGGCCGGATCGGCGGCGGCGCCGGTCGAAGCGGCGGTTTCCGGAGCCGCGGGTTCGGGCGCCTCGCCGTCGGCCGGGGACTCGGATTCGGGACGCGCGGCGGGGACCCGTTCTCCGGCCTCCGAAGCATCGGTCGCGCCCGGTTCGGAAACCCCGGAAACCTCGGAAGCGGAGGTGGCCGAAGCTTCGGCGGATTCCGTCGGAGCGGCCGCGATCGGCGGAACTTCTCCGGTGGAAGTCTCCGAACTCGGTTCGGTCGTCGAAGGCGGTCCCGCCATCGGCGTCAACGACGGGGAGGCGGCGTCGGTCTCCGAATCGCCGGCGAGGTCGGGCGGCCTTGCCCGGACGAAGGTCGGGGGGACCGAATCTCCGAGATCGTCGGACCGGGAACGCGGAGGGGCGGAAGACCGGACGGCGTCGCCGTCGTGGGTCCGCTGGGCCGACCGATGGGTGGGAACCGGGAGGGTGTGGGATTCCTCCGCCGTTTCCGCGGGATTCTTCGGGCCGTCGGATTCCGCTCCCCAAAAGGGCAGGGAAACAACGGCCGCGAGAAGCAGGAGCACCGCCAGGGCGCCCAGCTTCGAAACCGTGGTTTTAAAGGGGTTTTCGGTCCGCCAGAACCGGCTCCAGCAGTCTTTGCAGCGATAGGGCGCCCGAGGGAGCAGGTAGCGGAACAGCTTTTCGGTCCCCCGCCGGTGGGAGGCGGTGACGTTGGCACTGCCGCAAACGGGACATTCCATACAGGGGTCTCCGGACGGATCGGCGGTTACGGGAATGGCAATACCGGGTTTTACGACAGGACGGCGAAAACATCAACCGTCATTTGGTCGGGAAGCGCGGCGGGGCGGCGCGAATCCCGGCCCGCTATTCCGAAAGCCCGACCGGCGGCGGGGCGCCCAGGCCTTCGGCCAGCCGCCGGGAAAGGCGCTCCACCTCCCGCTTCACGCCCCGGCGGTCCTTGCCGGCCGTTCCGGAAACCCGAACCCGGCATCCCTTGGGGTCGGGAACAATTTCGACGCAAACCTGACGGTGGCTGGTGAAAAATGTCACGTAACACCCCAAAATCATGAGAATAAACCCAAGATAGACCAACGGGACGCCCGGATCGCGGGTGACCTGAAGGCCGGTGTAAAAACGCTGCGGAAACGCATCCGCGGTGATCACGAAACGGCTTTCCTGGCGCATCCGATCGAAACGGGGGAACCGCACCGGCAGCCGCACCTCCTCCGACTCCCCATCTGGCGGCGTCACCGTCAGCAGCAGGGTTTGGCCCAGGTCCTGCTGACCCATGAATTGAAAATGGTCCAGCATTTCTTTCAGCACCAGGGTCCCGCCGCCTTCGGGAAGCGTCACCGGCACCCCGGGCCGCGCGGCGCGCCGGTACTCCATGCCGCTGGCCCGACTGGTCAGCACCAGCGGTATGCCCTTTTCGGACAGGGTGGCCAGATCGGCCGGCATCTGGCCGTAGCTGGACTGGAAGATGTTGATTCCCTCAAACCGCAGCGGGTCGTTGACGATGATGTCTTTTTGCTTTAAAACCTCCCCTTCGCGCAACAGGGTGAGGCTGGAGCGAAATTCCTTGGGGCGGCCGCCCTCGTAGAAGCTGACCTCGAAATCGTCGCAGCGAATGGAGAAGGGAATCTGGCGCGCGCCGTCTTCGTTGCGCAGCCGGATCGTGTTCACCGCCTCTCCCTCGGGAATGTTGACGAAGCCGTCAAACCCGAAAATGGAGCCGATCAGCGCGCCGACGAGCAACAGCAGCACGCTGAGGTGGACGATGTAGACGCCCAGCCGCGTCCAGCGGCCGCTTTCGGCGAACACCGCCGCTCCGCCGCCGGCCGGCTCGGTGCGGGAGTGGCGGAACCGCCGCCCGACGATCGCCTCGACGGCCGGGCGGGCCTCCTCCGCCGTTTGCTCCGCCCGAATTTCGGGGCGGTGGGACAACTTTTGAAAGCGGGCCAGCCGGAATGTGGGCGTCCGAACGAAGAGAATCCGGCGGAGGGCGTGGAGCCGGTCGATGGAGCAGACGGTGATGTTGGCGGCCAGCGTCAGAATCAGGAGCTGGAACCACCAGGAATAGTACATGTCGAAGATGTCCAGGGCGTAGAGAATCCGGAAGCCGACTTCGCCGAAGCGACGGTGGTAGACCTCCAGCGGTTCGTTCTGGGGGATGAGGGTTCCCAGAACGGAGGTGGCGGCCAGCGCCAGCAGCACGACGACGGTCAGTCGGATGGAGGCCAAAAATTCCCAGGCCGAACGGACAACTACCGGGTATTTTTCGGTTTTTTCCATTTTTTTGTTTGGTTCCTTTCCCCATGGCGTAAGAGCGGTGTTTATAGCAGAGGCCCGTCTCGGAATCAACCGGAACCCATCCTTTCGCCCGGCCACTTGACAACCGTTCCATCCGTGACATTTTTTATCCGGTTTTATCCCAATACCGTTCACTTTGGGATTTCAATTGGCCAATCGTGCAAGATTGACCAAGGGCGAATGCAATTCGCCCCCACCATTTTTTTTTCGGTAAAATGAACGGCATTGGGTTTAATCCGGCTTTTTGCATGAAAATTCGTCTCCCCGACGGCGGGGGGCCGAAGAGAAAACCTCTTGGAACTCAGCTCGGAGGACGCCTGAATCCATGATTGAAGTCAAGCATTTAACCAAGCGCTTCGGGACCAAGACCGCGGTGGACAACGTGTCCTTCACCGTGGAAAAGGGAGAGATCCTCGGCTTTCTGGGTCCCAACGGCGCCGGCAAATCCACCAGCATGCGGATGATCACCGGCTTTCTGCCGCCCACCCGGGGCACCGCGGTCATCGGCGGCGACGACATTCGGGAGGCGCCCATCGCCGCCCGATCCCGCATGGGCTATCTCCCGGAGAACGCGCCGGTCTATCCGGAAATGACGGTTCGGGGCTATCTCAATTTCTGCGCGGAAATCCGGGGCTTTTCCGGCGAGGCGCGGAAACGGCGGGTGGCCGAGACCGTGGAGCGTTGCTTTCTCCGCGGCGTGGAGCCCCAGACCATCGGCACCCTTTCCAAGGGCTATCGCCAGCGGGTCTGCTTCGCCCAAAGCATTCTCCACGATCCCGAATACCTGATCATGGACGAGCCCACCGACGGCCTGGATCCCAACCAAAAACACGAAGTCCGCCAAATGATCCGGCGAATGAGCGCGGACAAGGCCATCGTTTTGTCCACCCACATCTTGGACGAGGTGGACGCGATCTGCACCCGGGCCATCATCATCGCCGCCGGCCGGGTGGCGGTGGACGACACGCCCGAAAACCTCCGGGCCCGCTCCACGATCCACGGCGCCCTCTCGCTGACCCTGGCGCCGACCGATCCCCGGCAGGTGCTGGCCCGGGTCCGGAAGATCGACGGCGTCCGCGACGCCCGGTTGATCGACGCGGAAAACGGGGCGGTCAACATCCGGGTCTTTCCCGCCCAATCCGCCGACCCGCAAATCGCCGACCGGGTGGTCTCCGCCCTGTCCGAAGGCGGCTTCGAGCTTCGGGCCCTTTTCGTGGAGCGGGGAAGGCTCGACGAGGTCTTCCGCACCATCACTTCGGCCGGCTAACGCCGCCGATCCCTTCCCTATTCACCCAAAAACCGCGATCAATGTTAGGTGAGGCATGGATACCAAAGCGCTTGCGGTACATGTAAAGGCGATCTTCAAACGGGAGATCGCCGGGTATTTCGGCTCCCCGGTGGCCTACGTCTTCATCGCCATCTTCCTGATGCTGGTGGGATTTTTCACGTTCTACATCAGCCGGTTCTTTGAAATGGGCCAGGCCGACCTGCGGGCTTTTTTCGAGTGGCACCCCTGGGTCTATCTGTTCCTGGTTCCGGCCGTGGCCATGCGGCTGTGGGCCGAGGAACGGCGGATGGGCACCATCGAGCTGGTGCTGACCTTTCCGGTGACGGCCTGGGAGGTGATCCTGGGCAAATTCCTGGCCGCGTGGCTCTTTCTGGCGGCGGCCCTGGCGCTCACGTTCCCCATGATCCTGACGGTGGCCTATTTGGGCGACCCGGACATGGGGGCCATCTTCTGCGGCTACGTGGGCAGCCTGTTCATGGCCGGCGCCTTTCTCAGCATCGGCTGCATGACCTCCGCCCTGACCCGCAGCCAGGTCATCAGCTTCGTGGTGGCCCTGGTGCTGAGCCTGTTTTTCATCCTGGCCGGCTTCCCCCCGGTGACCGACATGCTGTCGGGCTGGGCGCCGGACTGGCTGATGGCCCTGGTTTCGGAACTCGGCTTCCTCTCCCATTTCACGGCCCTTCGCCGCGGGGTACTGGACCTTCGGGACATCGTCTACTTCCTCTCGGTCATGGCCTTTTTTCTGTTCGCCAACGGGCTGGTCATCGAAAACCGACGAACCTGAGCGAAATTCGGCGCGCCCGCCGGCCGCCGTCAACGGATTCAAACCCAAATTCCGATTGATCAACTGGAGAATTTCCCATGTCGGATACGGAAAAAACATCCGCCGGCCCCTCCCGCTCCCTCTTGTCCGCGGGCGGGCTTCTGCTGGTGCTGGTGATCCTGGTGCTCTTCAACCTGCTGCTCGGCCAGGCGAGTTTGCGCTGGGATCTGACGGAAGACAATATCTACTCCCTCTCCGACGGCTCTCGAAAAATCCTTTCGGGCCTGGAGCGGGAGGTGACCCTGCAAATCTACTACAGCGAAGACGACGCCCAGGCGCCCATGCGGATTAAGACCTACGCCCGGCGGGCCATCGACTTCATCCGGGAGTACGAGGCGGCCAGCGACGGCCGGGTTCAGGTGGAGCTGATCGACACCGAGCCGGACAGCGAAGCGGAGGAATGGGCCGTCACCTACGGCGTGAACGGCGTGGACCTGCCCACCGGCGACCGGTTCTACTTCGGCCTGGTGGCGCTTTCGGCGGACCAGGAAGAGACCATCCCCATGCTCGACCCGGCCCGGGAGGAGCAGCTGGAGTACGAGGTGACCCGGACCATCTGGCGGGTGCAGGCCCCCAAGCGGACCACCATCGGCGTGATCAGCGGTCTGCCGATCTTCGGCGCTCCGCCCCAAAACCCCATGGGCCAGCCCCGGCAAAGCGATCCCTGGCTCTTCGTCCAGGAGCTGCGCAAGACCTACGAGGTGACCGAAATCGCCCCCGACGCCGAGGAGATTCCCGGAGATGTGGACGTGTTGCTGGCCGTCCATCCCACCGGGCTTTCCGATTCCCTGGTCTACGCCATCGACCAGTTCGTGCTGCGGGGCGGCAACCTGATGGCCTTCGTGGACCCGCTGCCGGTAACCCTGGGACAGCAGGGCATGCAGGGCCCCGGCGGCAGCGACGGCCTAAACCGGCTGCTGCCGGCCTGGGGGATCGAATGGTCCGCCGACCGGGTGCTGGTGGATTTCGGCAACGCCACCCAATTGCGGGGGCAGAACAACCAGATCGAGGAAAATCCCCTCTGGGTCAGCCTGCCGCCCGATGCGTTCAGCTCGGACGCCATTTTGACCTCCCAGCTGGAAAGCCTGCTGATGCCCATGGCCGGGATACTCTCCAAGGCCGAAGACGCCGCCGGAGAATACGAGACGCTGGTCCATTCCAGCGCCAACTCCTCCACCATCGGCGCCATGGAGGCCCGCTTCGCCGGCGACAACCTGCGGCGGGATTTTTCCGCCACGCCGGATCGGTACGACCTGGCCGTTCGGGTGCGCGGCACGTTTAAGACCGCCTTTTCCGCCGGAAAGCCGGGCGGGGGAACCGACGCGGACGGCGAGGAGGCCGAAGACGAAACGGCGGAAAACGGCGCGGAACACCTGGCCGAAGCGACCGCGCCCGCCACGGTGGTGGTGGTTTCCGACGCCGACATGCTCTTCGACAACTTTTACGTGCAGCGCCAGAATTTCCTGGGCATGAACATCAGCCGGATGTTCAACGACAACCTCAATTTCCTCCTCAACGGAAGCGAGCTACTGGCGGGAAACGACGCCCTCATCGGCATCCGCAGCCGGGGCAAGTTCGAGCGGCCCTTCACCCGGGTGGAGGCGCTGGAACGGAGCGCCCAGGAACGCTGGCTGGCCCGTGAACAGGAGCTGATGCGCAAGGTGGAGGAGACCAACCGGAAGCTGGAACAACTCGAACGGCAAAAGGACGGCTCCCAGGAATTCATCATGAGCGCGGAGCAGGAGGCCGAAATTCAGCAATTCCAGCAGGAAAAGGCCCGCATCAACCGGGAGCTGAAGGAGGTGCGCCGCAACCTCCGGGCCGACATCGAGGCCCTGGGCGGATGGGTCAAGTTCCTCAACATCTTCGGCATGGTGCTGTTGGTGGCCGTGGCCGGTCTCGCCTTCGGCCTGTACCAGCGGCGACGAAGCGGCCGCGGATAACCGCGTTTCCGACAACCCAACCCGACAACCCAAAAGGATTCGATCGAGGGAATTATGAAATCGAAAACATTCCTGATCCTGCTGGCGGTGTGCGCCGTTCTCGCCCTGGCGTCCTGGGCCATATTTCAGGACGCCGAGGAACCCGCCGGCCCCGCGGGCGCGGATTATTTTTCCAACCTGCCGGTCAACGAGGTGACGACGCTGACCCTCGCCGATCCCGACGACGAGGTGGTCCTGGAAAAAAGCGGGACCGTGTGGCAGGTGGAAAGCCGCCACGGCTATCCGGCCGATTTTGACGAAATTCGGGAATTCATTCTGAAGTTGCGCGATTTGAAGGTGGGACGCGCCTTCGCGGCGGACGCGGAATCTCGACGGCGGCTCTCCCTGCTGCCGCCCGACGCGCCGGACGCCGAGGCCGATCAAAAGGGAACCCGGGTGGTGATGAAAAAGGCCGACGGCGAAACCGCGGCCGACCTGATCATCGGCGCGGCGCGGGAATCCGAGACGGGCGACGGCGGCCATTACCTGATGCCGGCCGACGGCGAGACGGTTTTCCTGGTGGACGCGAGCTTCCGCTTTCTGGAGATGGACCCGGCGGAATGGCTGGCCCCGGACCTGCTGGACGTCTCCCCGGGCGACGTTCGCCGGGTCACCCTGCTCAACTCGGACACGAGCGAGGAAATTTATCTGATTGAACGGCCGGAAAAGGGCGAGCCGCCGGTTTTCATCGATCCCGATCCGGCGGAACGGGAGGGCGCGGTGATCGACTCCAAGGTCGCCAACCTCTTTTCCGCCCTGGACGGTCTCACCATTCGGGACGTGGCCGACCCGGAAACCCCGGCGGCCGAGATGGGGCTGGAGAACCCGCCGTGCCACGAATTCTGGCTTTTCGACGGGACGACGTACACCGTCTGCCGCGGCGAACCGGCGCCCGATTCCGACAACGAACGGTATCTCAAGGTGACCGCCGGCTATCGGCCGCCGCCGGAACCGGAAACCGAAACCGAGCCGGCGCCGGAAGCCGGGACGGAATCCTCCGAGGCGGCCGGGGAACCCCCGGAAGACGCCGGAGATTCTCCGGCGGAGGGCGCAAGCGAGGAAAGCGACGGCGCTCCCGAAGCCACCGCCGAGACGGAAACGGCCGAGCCCGCCGTCGAGGAAGGCCCCGACCCGGCCCAGGTGGCCGCCGAGGCCGAGAGGAAAAACGAGGCCCTGTCCCGCTGGACCTTCACGGTGGTGGAGTGGAAAGCCGACCGGCTGGAAACCGACCTGAACGAATTTTTCGAAACGCCGGAGCCGAAAGGCGAGGCCGCGTCCGAATCGGAGGTGATCGGCGGCGGTTCCTGATTTCGGCGAACCCCCCTTTTCCAAAGGGGGGCAGGGGGGGATTTTGGGGCGATCCACCCCACCACCGA
>CAYFVR010000140.1:0-6806 GCA_964346545.1 uncultured Desulfobacterales bacterium
GAAAGCGGCCTTTATCGTTTCGGGGGACAAGGCGGTTTTGAAGGTGAAAAATTACATGGGGACAGAGATTGTCACGCCCAAAAAATTCCTTGAAAAATTGGGACAATAAGGAGTGAACATGGGGTAATTGGTGACTATGCGCCAAAATCAATCGTCGCCGCGTAGACCCCCTGATCCACCCTTTTGTTGACGTACCTGTCCACTTTTTTCGATGACGCCCAAGATGGGGGGGTTTTTGGGCGGCAGTACGCCTTTGAAACCCCTGAGACCGCGTTCCGCCGGCACTCTGCTTTGGCAGATCGTGCCAAATTTTCGACAAGGTGCAAAAGGTTGGACCGCCACAAAAGGCGGACGTTCTCGGTTTCTTTCTATTCCCTCTACAAAAACACCTGCGTCGGCGGCTGTTCGTTTCGCCGTTCCGCCATTTGCCGCACCCGCGCCATCACCGGTTCCAGGTCCAGCCCGATGGCGGATTCGGGGCAATCGCGCACGCAGCGGAAGCAGAAAATGCAGGCGTCGCCGAATTCGGGAAAGGGATTCATGTCGATGGCGTCGGCGGGACAGCCTTCGGCGCAGACGGCGCACCGGGTGCAGGCGTCCGGGTCCAGCTTTTTTTCTGGCATGTGGTTCGCCGCGGCGGCCAAGGACATCTGCTCCATTTCCGCGTGGGCTTCGGGTGGCTGATAGGCCATGGCGGAGAGCGGCAGGCCGGCGATTTCCGGGGTTTTGATTTTTTCCAGCACGCCCGCGACCAGCCCCCGGACCGCCGTGTCGTCCGCGGCGTTCGGGTGGCCCTCGCCCAGCGGATGTTCCGCCCGCCAGAAGGTGGAATGAACCGCCACCACCTTGGCCGCGCCGGGAACGGTGTATCCCTTCGCCTGAAGGGCCTGGGTCATCCGGTACAAGGCGATCCCGCTGCTGACCGCGCCGTAGGTGACGAAGGGGACCGCGACGCCGTTTTGGGTGTCGGGCAGTCCGTCGATGAACGCCGTGATCGGCGGAACCGCCTGGCAGACGTAGACCGGGGAGCCGATGAAGAGCAGGGGCGCGCTCGAGTTTGCGACGATTTCCGTGTAAACGGTTTCCCTGGAATGGTCCGCCAGATCCCAAATCGCGGGCGGGCGGCCCGCGCCGGTCAGGGCGTTGCCGATCACCTCCGCGACGTGGCGGGTGGTTCCCGAAGGCGAGAGATGGACGATGTGGGCGTTGGTGGACATTGCGGGCTCCTTGGATTGCGTTGGGTGGAAACGGTTCGAAATCCCATTTTCCGCCGGTTTTTATTTGCGGAACGCGGCATTCCGCTGGATCAAAAAAGAACGCTCCCCAACGTCCGGTGGCCGAAGGAGAGCGTATCGAATATTTTTCCGTAAAACAACCCGGATCGGGAAGAAGTCCGTCAATTTCCCGGAACTCGGGCTTCGGTTTACATCTTCCCCCGCTCCTTGGCCATGCTGACGTAGGTGTGGACCATGCTGGGCGGCGGAACGTACCGGTCGGTTTCCGGCTTTTCGTGGAAGCCCATGGCCCCGGTGGGGCAATCGGAGACGCAGAGGCCGCAGCCGATGCAGCGGTCGGAATCGACCCGGGCCGCCTCCGCCTCCAGGGAAATGGCGTCCATGTGGCACCGTTCCACGCAGGCCCCGCAGGCGGTGCATTCCTCGGCGTTGACGGCCGCGTAAAAATTGGCGTGCACCGCCAGGGCCGGCCGATCCATGGTCTTGAGATTTTTCAATATCTGGCAGCAGCAGCCGCAGCACATGCAGATGTTGACCGGCTTTTGGGCGTTGCCCGGCTGAAGGACCAGTCCCGATTCCCGCCCCTTTTCCAGCACGGCCATCGCCTCCTCGGCGTCGATGGCGCGGCCCAATCCGTTTTTTTCGTAGTAAAACGCCCCGGCTCCAAAAGAAAGGCAGACGCCCAGGGGATGGTCGCAGCTTTCGCCGACGATCTCCTTTTCCTTGCGGCAGATGCAGTCCGCCACCACGATTTTGGATTGTTTCCGGATCAAGTCTTCGGCCACGTCGTAGGGCATGATTTCCATGTCCGCCGCGATGGTCTTGGACACCGGGATCACTCGCATTTGCTTGGTTTGGGTTTTTTGCCAGACCTCCTTGGAGAGATGGGGCAGATACTCGTTGACGTCCCGGATCAGCCCTTCGTCCAGGTCGTTGAGGTGGTATTCCCAGATGCCCACCACGAACTGGGCCGCCATGTACGTGTCCACGCCGCCCTTGGTCAGCCGGAAGAGAAGCCCTTTTCGGGCCATGCCTTCGAGCAGCGTCCCCACCTCGGATTCGTCCCGGGCCAGACGGGCCGCTACCTGCGACGGCGTTTCCGGGATCGGGGTCATTTGGGCGGCGAATTCGGCCTCCTTCGGGGTGAAAAGGCGCTTGAGAATTCGAAGTTCCACGCCGGACTCGGTGGGCGGAAAGCCGCCGGGCAGGTTGTCCAGATGGGCGGCGAGGTCGCGGTACACGGGTTCCATGGAAATTCCTTTCGAAAAATCATGATGAAAACATTTCCGGACAAGGCGCCGGGGCCGGGCCTTGGCGGATTTCGTCGTTTCAAGGGTCGAGAAGACGGTATATTCCCTCAAGGACGAAAATTCAATCCCCGCCGGTTTGGAAAGGTTTCCATCGGGAACCGACCCGATTCGACCCAGATTCGAATCAGATTCGAATCAGATTCGGCGAATCGCGCCCCGCCATCCCGGCCAGTATTCCTCCGGCGCGGTCAGGCGAAGCCAGCGGCGCTGAAGGCCCAGGTCCGCGAAGGTCAGCGGCGGCAGATCCTCGGCGGCGGGCGCGTTCCGGTCCTGCCAGCGTTTCCATTCGCTTTCCGAAAGATCGGTGTCCAGCAGCACGCCGTCCAGCGCTTCCAGTCCCCGGAGTTCCTCCGGCGTCGGCGGCGCGGGCCGCTTCCACCAGAACACCTGGCGGTGAAATGGCGGGAAGAATCGGCGCGCGGGATCGACGCCGACCCGGGTGAACAGCACGCTTTCACCGCCCACATGGGGCTGGTCCCGATCCAGAAACAGCGGTCGGTCCAGTTGGAGCGCGGCTTCCAGGCCGGGAATGTCCGGCGGGGATTCCGGCTCCAGAAAGACGATTTCCAACGGGGTGTGGGGGTTGGCGGCGGTGAGGATTTCAAGCGCGCGCCGGACGTGGCTCTGGTCCCGGCTTTCCGGCGGGATGAACAGCTGGTAGGGATGGCCCAACCGCCGGGCCGCCGCTTCCAGGGCGCGGGGTTCCGCGTGGGGAGAGAGCGCCACGGCGGAGATGATTTCGTCTTCCCCCAAGAGGGCGCGGGCGGGACGAAAGGCGAGGTGGAGGTCCGGCTCCGGGGCCAGATTCAGTTCCAGGGCGTCCTCCGCCGCTTCGAAGGCTTCGGCCATGTCCGACGGGGAAAAGGTCGCCGTTTCCAGCACGGTGTAGGGCGGGCGGGCCTGGAAACGGAGCCCCAGTTCCGCGCGCCGTCGCCGGAAGTCGGTGCCCGGCAACACGGAGAGAAAGAAGACCTGCGCGTCCTCGGCCGCGTCCAGATCCGCCACGAAATCCAGGGACCGGCGAAATCCCTCCGGCGTGTCGCCGGGCAGGCCGATGATCAGGTCGATCCGGGGCCGAATTCCCGAGGTTTGAAGATGGCGGACGCCCGCGCGGAACCGCGCCGGATCGGTGGGCCGGTTCATTTGGCGGAGCGCCTCGGGCGTGACGGTTTGCAGCCCGATTTCAAATTCCCGGAATCCCGCCCGGGCGAACGCCTCGGCGACGGCCCGATCCACCCGTTCGGCCCGGATTTCGCTGTGGAAGGCGATGGCCCGATCCGGATTTTCGGCGGCCAGCGCTTCCAGAAACTCCGCCAGGTCCGGGCGGGCGTTGAGGCAGGGGTCCAGCAGGTAGACTTCGCCGACCTTTCGTTCCCGGGCGTGGCGCACCGCCTCCAGCACCCGTTCCCGCTCCGCCGCCAGGACGCCTCGGCGGGATTTTCCGTAAAAACAGTAGCCGCAGCGATAGGGGCAGCCGCGCTGGGTTTCCACCAGCACGGTATCGCCGATTTCCGGTTCCAGCAGGCCGGAAAGATAGGGACTTCGCGCCGATCGGAAGATCGCGTCGGCGGAGGCGCTTCCCTCCGTTTTTCCCCCGCCCGTCGCCAGGAATTCCCGGAAGACGGCCTCTCCCTCGCCGAAACCGCGAAAATCGACGACGGAGGAGGGAATCAAGTCGTTGTCCGGCGTGATTTCCGGCCCGCCGAAGAGAATTTGAATTCCGGGTCGCCGCGCTTTCAACGCATCCGCCAGATAGAGCGACCGTTCCAGGTTCCAGCAGAAAACCGTGAAGCCGACCGCGTCCGGTTTCCGGGCCAGCAGATGTTCCAGCAGGGCCGCGTCGCCGAGGTGGGTGGCGAGGCGCTCGGGAACCAGCGAGACGGACCCGTCCGTCCGGCGTCCGACGGCCTGCGCCAGACAGGCCGCGCCCAGCGGAATGTTTCCGGTGCGGCGGCCCGGGGTCAATTGAGGAACCGGAAGTTGAAGGAGAAGGACGTTCATCGACGTTTTTGAAAGGTGGCCTTGGTTTTTTGCGGTGCATCAGCCGGTTTCCGGCCCAGAACCGCCCAATCGGGAGGAAGCTCGGGACTTGACAGATGAAGCA
Organism: uncultured Desulfobacterales bacterium; assembly: GCA_964346545.1. Taxonomy (GTDB): domain Bacteria; phylum Desulfobacterota; class Desulfobacteria; order Desulfobacterales; family Desulfococcaceae; genus CAYFVR01. The sequence continues at coordinate 4,650 of CAYFVR010000140.1, forward strand.
CGGTTAATTTAGATTAGAAGCAATTAAACCAAACGAGCGGAAGTTGGAGCCCGTTTCCCCTCGAAAGCGGTTTTTTATTGGATGAACCCGTAAAAAAGGAGGCCGATCCCATGGAGAACTACGCCGAATGCACGGCCCAGAATCTTGCGGCCGTGCGGCAAAACGGCCCGCTGGTGCACAACATCACCAATTTCGTGGTCATGAATTTTACCGCCAACGTCCTTTTGGCCATGGGCGCCTCGCCCGTGATGGCCCACGCCCTCAACGAGGTGGAGGAGATGGCCGCCATGGCCAGCGCGCTGGTGCTGAACATCGGCACGTTGACCGAGGAATGGGTGGCGTCCATGATCAAGGCGGGCCAGCGGGCCGCGCTGGCGGAAACGCCCATCATCCTCGATCCGGTCGGCGCCGGGGCGACCACGTTCCGAACCGCCTCGGCCCAGCGGATCGTCAACCAGACCCGGGTTCACGTCATTCGCGGAAACGCTTCGGAAATCATGTCGTTTTCCGATTCCGCCGGCGCGACGAAAGGCGTGGAAACCACATTGAACGTGGAAGACGTCGCCGACGAGGCCCGGAGGCTGGCCGACAAAACCGACATCACCCTGGCGGTCACCGGCGCCGTGGACCTGGTTTCCGACGGCGACCGGGTCGTCCGGGTGGCCAACGGGCATCCCATGATGGCCCGGGTGACGGGGACCGGATGCGCGGCGACGGCGATTATCGGCGCCTTCATGGCGGTGGACGCCGATCCGGTGCGGGCCGCGGTGACCGCCCTGGCCTATTTCGGCGTGGCCGGGGAGCTGGCCGCCAACGCCGCCTCGGGGCCGGGTTCCTTCGTTCCCGCGCTGATCGACGCCCTCCACAACATCAAGCCCGACGAACTGCCCGAACGCGTCCGCATCGACGAGACTCGCAAATACTAAGGGTTTCCGCGCCGGGCGACCCCGCCCGGCGAGCGGTTCCGGAACTCCTCCCGCCGATTTTTCCCGTTCCGAGTCGTTCCCCGCCGTTGCACCGGGCGCCGGGTTGAATCAAAACAGCGCCTTCGCCGTTTCCGGGCCGTCCCGTTCCGCCAGGAACTCCGTCACGATTTCTCGGGATCGCCGGGTTCCGGCGCGGCGAATCGCGGGGAAAAGCAGGTTGCACTCGGCGATGGACAGCCGTTCCACGGTTCGCGTGGCCCGAACCATGGAACGGGCGTGGGGGAAATCCTCGCCCTCGCCCTCGGTTTCCTCTTTTTCCAGCACTTTGGCGTAAATGATCGCCCGGGCGCCCCAGGCGTCGGCCCGGCGGTCCCGGCTTTCGGGATGGAATCGGTACAGCAGGGTGAGCTGGTCCCCGGGGCCGTAAAGGTGGCTTCCGCCCCACAGGTTCCGGGCGATGTCCGCCGTCACGAATTGGAAAAAAAGACGGCTGGACGGGGGCAGGCGGCGGCGAAGTTCCGGATAGAGGCCGTAATGGATGTCCCCGGCTTCCACGAAGACCGATTCGTGGTTCACCGCCGCGTTCGCCAGCGCCTCCGCCCGCATTTCCTCCCGCAGCCGGAAGCGTTCCGCGTCCGCCCGGGCGAATTGCCGGACCGCCGCCACCGCCTCCCGAAAGCGCCCGCTCATCGCCTTGTCGTAATAATGGATCAGCGCTCCGGTGGCCGCCTTTTCGACGGCGTAGACTCGGCCCTTTGGGGTGTCCGGCGGGATTTCTTCCGGTTTGCCGCCGTCCGCCAGAAAGAAGTGGATGGCCGTCAGTTCCTCCAAAAAGGGCTCCACGGCCCGGACGGAAACGCCCGCCGCCCGACGTTCTCGGAGCAGCTCGCAAAAGCCCCGGCTGAAGCGGGGATACTCCGCGTCCATTTCTTGGAGGTAGTCGTCGATGGACATTTGGCCGTTCAGCATGGCGTCGAATTCCGCGCCGGGGAGGTCTTCCACGAAAATGGCGTCGTGGCCCTCCATGGCGGCGGCCAGCAAAGGCAGGGTTTCGGGCCGGTGCATGCACAGGCCCAGGGTGATTCGGGTCATTGGGCGGATTCTCCAGGCTCGCCGGACGAGCGTCGGTTTGGGGGAAAGGGCTTGCGGGTTCTTCGGTCAAGCGATAGATTGAAGTGTGAAAAAGGTTCGCGATGATCGCGGAATGATTGGGCGCGGGAAGAATTTCCGA
>CAYFVR010000140.1:6906-10226 GCA_964346545.1 uncultured Desulfobacterales bacterium
ATCCAGCCAACCATTGCTACACCGGGCTTTCTCCCATGGATGTGGTATTGGACGCGGAGAACGTTGTCCAGCCGGATGTCCTTTTGGTGTGCGATCGGGAGCAATTGAAGCCCGGCTTCGTGGACGGCGCGCCGGATTTGGTGGTCGAAGTGCTTTCCCCCTCCTCCGAAGTGCGAGACCGGCGGGAAAAGCTTCGTTTGTACGAAAAATTTGGCGTCCGGGAATACGTCGTGGTGTTTCCGGAACGGGAGTACGTGGAGCGCTATCTTTTGACGGACGGCCGATACGCCTTTCCCGAAATTTTTACCTGGGAGGAAACCCTGCGCCTGAACGTGGTGGACGTGGAGATTCCGCTTTGGGAAATTTTTGAGAAAGCGCCGCCGGGTCCAAAGAAAACCGAACCAGGCGCAACGGAAAATTTCGAATCTGACCGATAAATGGCGTTGGTTCCCCGTCTTGGAAATGGTTTTTCCTTCTCGGGCCGACCCGCTGAATCATTGTCGATAAAAAGAGGTTTCCGATGAACGCTATCGCCAAAGCTCGGGATGACCGTCTAACCCATGATGACATCCAATCGCTTCCTGGAGAGGAACGCTGGGAATTGATTGACGGCGTTTCCCGCGCCATGTCTCCCGCTCCGCTGGTGCGCCATCAGCTGGTTTCGGGGAATCTTTATTTCGCTCTCCGCTCCAATCCAAAAAATTCATGCATCACCGGCTTTGCGCCCATGGATTTTGTTCTGGATGAATGGAATGTTGTCCAGCCGGATGTTTTTCTGGTTTGCGATTCGGATCAAGTTCAGAAAACCCATGTGGATGGACCGCCGGCGCTGGCCATCGAAATTATCTCCCCTTCATCGGAAGTGCGGGACCGGCGGGAAAAGCTTCGTTTGTATGAAAAATTTGGCGTCCGGGAATACGTCGTGGTGTTTCCGGAACGGGAGTACGTGGAGCGCTATCTTTTGACGGACGGCCGATACGCCTTTCCCGAAATTTTTACCTGGGAGGAAACCCTGCGCCTGAACGTGGTGGACGTGGAGATCGCCCTCTGGGAAATTTTCGAGAAGGCGCCGCCCGATCCCGGGGAAGTCGAAACGGCCGACGCCAAAAAAGCGCCTCCCCGCCAATAATCGCGGCGGCTTTCCGACATTCGGACGCCGCCGCGTCGTTGGCCGCCCTCGTTTGTTTCGTTTCGTCCACCCGCCGGCGGGGTCAAACCGCTTTGCCCCAATGCCGTTCACTTGGAGATTCCAAAGAAACGATGGAATCTGATCTCCGTTTCCATCTCCACCCCGCCAAGCTGCCAAAGTGGAACGATAAATTGTCGCCAAAATGAACGGTATTGGCTTTAGCCGGCATAAGGCGACCGGTTCAGATAGGTGGCGATAATGCCGCTCAACTCTCCCGCGCACTCCTCGATGGTGTTGTACACGTATCCCGCCAGCAATTTTCCTTCTTCATACACGTCCGCGGCGGGCGTGAACGGGGGAAAGGCGAAGACGGCGTTCAGGATTCGCTCGTACCGGTCTTCCTTGATGGCCAGAATGATCCCCGCTTCCGACGGTTTCTGGTTTTCCGGCATGTTGTTGTCGGGATACATCATTCCGTTGAGCACGCTTCGGGGGATGAAAATGGCCCGGACGGTTTCCGGAATTTGGATGTTTCCGCTCAAGGCCTCGAAGAGCGCTTTTTCGTCGTCTTCCATTTGCTGAAACGTGACCAGGTGGCCCGAGCGAAGGTAGGGGGCCATTTGTTCCAACATGCGGGTCAGAAACTGCTGCCATCCGGCCACCACCGCTTCATGGCCGGGACGGGTCCGGTATTCCATGGCTTGAGATACGATGTTGTTTCTCGCCTGCAACCGCTCATTCATAATTGCCTCCGGAATTTGGAAAAGGGTCGCTGGAGGGGGCCAATTGAATGTGGGCGACCGAAAACCGGAGAGTCGCCGACCATACCGCGTTATTATAAGGACCTTGGTCGAGGAGGCAAGACGAAAAAGAAAAGAGGGAAAAAGGAATGAAAAAAGCGGCTCCGAATCCGGAGCCGCTTTCAGAAACGCGGGAAGATTTTTTTCGCGGGAAGTTTTTTTCAGTCTTTCCGCCGCCGAACGGCGTACAGACCCGCAAGCCCCATCCCGAAAAGGAGGATGGCGCTCGGTTCCGGCGTCGGGTTGACCTGAACCGGAGAAACGCCCACGGCGTTTACGTCGAATCCGTCTTTTCTCCCGCCGGTTTGGTCCACGATGGCCACGTACCGGAAGGGCGAATCGGAAAGACCGGTCAAGTCCACCTCGGAATAGCCTTGGGCGTCCTGATTGCCGATTTGGGCGGCGAAAGTGAAGTCATCTTCGGGGAATCCTTCGCCCGTAACGTAGGCGTCGAAATCGAAGCCGGAATCCGCCACCCACACTTCCGCGTATTCTTTGTGACCCTTGCGGTTTCCCCACGTGGTTTCAATCACCTCCACGGTTCCGGCGAATTCCGCGCCGAAATCGAAAATGGCGTAGCCGCCCAAGCCGAGGCTCAGGAAGTTTTTGTCGTCGGCGTTGTCTTTGTCCGGTGCGCCCAATGCGTTTTGGGTATTGGCCCGGAAGGTGTTCGTTTCGACCCGGTTGCCAGCTTCCCATACGACGTCGGTGGCCCACAGAGTTTCCGCACTCGCCATGGCGGCAAATCCCAGGATTCCAAGAATAACCAGTCCAAAAATCGATAAATTTTTCATTTTTTCTCCCGGATGGTTCGTTTTGGGGATCCGAAGAAGCTCGCTTCGGCCCCGAAAAATGGTTTTCGTCTAAACTGGTTAAAGCAACTTCAATGCCACACGGGTTTTTTTGTTGATAAGTACTTGAAAATAAATTTAAAAAATTGTTTCCCCCGAAGGGAAAGTCGCTGCAAGTATAACCAAAGCAATTCCAAAGCGAAAAAAAATGAAAAAAGTTATTTGGAGATGGAGGGATGGGGTCCCATTTTCTACTCTCCGCCTCGGGACCTTTGCCGGAAGTTCCCGCCGTTTCTGTGAAGAAAACCGGCCCTGGAGATTTCAATCTGGCGGCCGCGGACTTTGGGAGAATGAAAAATGTCGATCCGACTGATCCTTTTGATTGTCGTTCCGGTTGTCGCGGGGGGCTTGTCCTACGCGATCCGCTGCATGTTTTGCGAGAGAGAGGGGGACGGAAAAGAGGAAATGGTCCTGGAACCCTCCGCCTATTCTTCTCCTTTTGAAGCCATCATCGACTCCCTCTCCACGTTCGAGCTGTATTGCCTCGGTCTGGCCGGCCTGGGGCTCCTGCTGGGGGTGGCGAAAGGGGTGTTTTATTTG
>CAYFVR010000140.1:10326-12228 GCA_964346545.1 uncultured Desulfobacterales bacterium
GCGCAACCGACGGAGGCCGTGTTGGACCATGCGGGTGAGAAAGAAATGGTTGACAAGCGAAGCGAAGGGCGATACTTTGTTTGCCATTGGAACAACATTGAGGATTAATCATAAGCATTTCAAATCATTAGATTGGAGAGAAAAAATGAAAAGACTTTTCCCGGAGGTGGCGAATGAGATTCATTACGTGGAAACGAGTGGAATCCTTCATCCAAAATCACCCCGAATCCCGCAATAGCTTCGAGCGGTGGGGCGATATCATCAGAAGAGCCGAATTCGACAGTTTCAACTCGGTCAAAAATCTTTTTCCCCACGCCGACCGCGTAGGAAAACTTATTGTCTTCAACGTCGGAGGCAACAACTACCGAGTGGTCGCGGCTATCGCTTATGCGCCAAAAATTGTTTACATCCGGAAGGTTATGACCCATGCTGAATACAGCAAAAATTTTTGGAAGAAAGATCCTTGGCCTCAAGAATGATGGCTGGAAGGAGGCGGTATGAATTACGATTTTGAAACAATGAAAGAAGGCTGGGCGGCTTTGAAATCCGTACTGACTCCCCCATCCAACGACGAGGAACTCGATGGGCTGGTGGAGTTCTCGGATTCCGTTTTGGATGAAACCGGCGGCGACGAGTCTCATCCTCTCCACGGCCTTTTTTTGCAGGTATGCGAGAACATCGAAAAATACGAGACGCCCCGATTTCCAGCTCCGGAAGTCGATTCTGTGGATCGGTTAAAATACTTGATGGAAGATCGCGGCTTGCGTCAGAAGGACCTCGTTGAAATCGGTATCGGCAATCGATCGACCGTCTCCAACTTGTTTGCCGGGAGAAAGTCGCTGAGTATGAGACAGATCGGTATCCTGGCCGACTATTTCAATTGCAGCCCCGCCGTGTTTTTTCCCTCTTTATAGCTCTACTTTGGTGGCTTGGCGGGGTAGAGATGGAAACGAAGCCTTCCGATTCGAAAAAAATCCCCCCGGCCCCCTTTACAAAAGGGGGAGAAGGCCGATGTCCGAACAACTTGCCAAAGTGGAGCTATGCGGGGTCGAGTTTCCGACCACATGGTTGTCAGGCCAAAGGTCGAAAGTGTTTTTCCGGTATGTGCCAGAAAAAATTGTAGGCAATGTCGGTGCGCGGCGGAACGGAAATAAAAAAAGGGCTTCAGCGGTTCAATGAAAACCGCTGAAGCCCTTTGATTTTTTAAGTGGCAGGGCAGGAAGGATTCGAACCCTCGATCTACGGATTTGGAGTCCGTCGCATTAACCAGCTATGCTACTGCCCTGCAAAACGACCCATCTTGTACAACAAACGGATGGCTTTTTCAAGGGGGAATTTTCATGTGGATGGAAGCGGGGCGATTTTTGCGGCGGGAATCTTGGGGGCGGCGGATCGCCTCTTTGCGAACCGGATGGCCGGACGCCGGCATTCGGGGGGTGGGCGCGGCGCGGATATTACCCGAACCATTTCCGTCGATCTCGGAAATAAAATCTTTGTTTATATGCAAAAATTTGGATTCCGGTTTGTCGAAATCCGGGTAAATTAATCGATGGAATTCCGTTGACATTCCCCCGCCGTCGGATTACTATGCGTCCATGCCCCGAAAACCGGCGTCCGACGGTCGCGACGCCGGGACGACGAGCGCAAACGATTCCAAATTAGAGGAGGATTGAATGCCGAGCTTTGTCATTGACGAAAAGTGCGACGGATGCAAGGGCGGCGACAAGACCGCCTGCATGTACATCTGCCCCAACGATCTGATGGTTCTGGACCCCAACGCCATGAAGGCGTACAACCAGGAGCCGGATCAGTGCTGGGAATGCTTTTCCTGCGTAAAGATCTGCCCCACCCAGGCCATCGAGGTTCGCGGCTACGCCGACTTCGTGCCGCTGGGAAGCAGCA
>CAYFVR010000141.1:0-2931 GCA_964346545.1 uncultured Desulfobacterales bacterium
ATGTCGCCCCACTGGCGGGGCGGCAACGTGTAAAATGTCGCGATCCCCAGCGGCAGCGGCCGCACCCCCTCCCCGGCGGTGACCAGCAGCGGCCAGAGGTACAAACCCCAGTACATCAGCAGCGTTACGATGGCCACGCTGGCGAAGGCGGGCTTGGCGTTGGGCAGAATGATCGAGAAAAAAATCCGGAACGGCCCCGCCCCGTCGATTCGCGCCGCCTCTTCCAGCTCCGGCGGCAGGTCCAGAAAAAAGCTGTAAAACAGATAGATCGACAGCGGATTGGCCACGAAGGGCAGAATCTGCACCGAGTACACATCCCGCCAGCCCAGCACCGTCACCTGAAAAAACAGCGGCACCGCGATGGCCTCGAAGGGCACCGTCAACACCGCCAGCACGAAGGCCAACACCGCGCCGCGCCCTCGCCACCGCAGCCGGGCCAGCGCGTAGCCGGCCATGGCGTTCACCGGCAATCCCAGGCCCACGATCCCCGCGTTGACGATCAGCGAATTGAGCAGATACCGGCCGAACGGCGCCCGGTCGAACACGTCCCGGTAGTTTTCCAGCGAAGCCCCGGCCGGAACCAGCGCCTTGGCCGTCCCCGCTTCCGTCAGCACCCGGGCGTCCGGCTTGAGGCTCCCCACGATCATGAACAAAATCGGCAGCACGTAGACCAGCGCCAGCGCCGAAAGCGCCAGGTACACCGCCGTCCGTTTGGCGGGTCGATTCCGATTCATCCGCCGCCCTCCCCTTCCTGGCGAAACCAGCGCCGCTGCAACAGCGTGATGGCCAGCACCACCAGGAAAAAGACCACCGTCATGGCCGCGCCCCGCCCCACCTGGGCCCGGTCGAATCCGGCCCGCACCGCCTCGAACACCACCGTCGTGGTGGCGTTTTCCGGCCCGCCCCGGGTCATGATCCGCACCTGATCGAAAATTCGGAATGCCAATATCGACGTGACCACGATCACGAAAATCAGCGGATTCCGCAGGCCCGGCAGGGTGACGTGAACGAATTTCTGCCACGGTCCGGCCCCGTCGATTTCCGCCGCCTCGTACCGCTCCGCCGGAATGGCCTGGAGCCCCGCCAGAAGCACCACCATCTGAAATCCCGCCCCCTGCCAGATGGACAGCAGCATCACCGCCGGCAGGGCCCAGCGGGGATCGCGGAGGAAATCCTTGGGTTCCCACAGACCGAAAGTCAGCAGGTCCAGGACGCCGTTCATCATCCCGTCCGGCCCCGGCGCGTAGATCAGCACCCAGATCACCGCGATCAGCGACATGGGAAAGACCACCGGCATGAAAAATAGGGTCCGGAAGATCGCCATTCCCGGCAGCCGATGGTTGAGCAGCAAGGCCAACCCCAGCGCAAGCCCGGTTTGCAGCGGAACGATTCCGGCCAGAAAGAGCAGGTTGTTTCCGACCGCCCGAAGGAAGGTGGAGTCGGTCAGAATCTGGCCGTAATTTTTGAAACCGACGAACTCCACCGGCAGCGGCGAACCCAGCCGGAAATCGGTCAGGCTCAACCCCACCGCCAGCAGAAAGGGCAGTACGATGAACAACACCAGCCCCGCCATCGCCGGCCCGAGAAAGGCGGCGGCGACCCGAAGCGGCGTGTTCAATCCCCCGCCGGAGGGCGCCTCGGAATCGTTCATGGGAATCTCGTTTCCATTGGGAGTCGCCGCCTACTTTTCCCCACCCACCGCCACCGGCGGATATCCCTCGTTCTCGGCGATGTCCCGGTCGATGACGCGGACGGCGCGGTCCAGCGTTTCCTGCACGTCCGCCCCGTTGCGGACGGCGTGGAAGGCCCGGGCGAAGGCGGAGCTGATGATGGGATAGGCCGGCGTTCGGGGGCGGGGCACGCCGTGGCCCTCCAAAAGCTGCACGGCGAAGAGCCGCAACGGGCCGCCTTCTCCGTATAATTTGGATTCGGAAATGGCCGTTCGGGTGGCCGGGACCGCGCCGTTGGCTTGGGTCATGGCGAGGATTTCCTCCGGCGACAGCAGAAATTCCAGAAAGCGAACCGCCGCCTCCGGATGGTCGCAGTCCCGGGTGATCCCCCAGTTCCAGGAGCCCTGCCCCGTTCGGGTTCCGTTGCCGAAATTGGGCAGCGGCAACACCAACAGGTCGTCCCCGGCGGCGTCCCGGTATCGGGCGTATTCCCAATGGCCCACCCAGGAAAGGGCCACCCGGCCGGCGGTAAAGGCGCCGTCGTCCAGGTTCAGGTCCACGAGCCCGCTTTCCATCCATCGCTGGTAGCGTTTCATCACGCCCACCGCCTCGGGACCGTTCAACGCGCCTTCCGCGGATTGGTAATCGGATCGGTCGATCAAATCCCCGCCCGCCGACTGGATGGGCGGGCCGTAGGCGTAGGTGAAGTATTCGTCGCCGTAGTTGAGCTTGAGGTCCAGGACCTTTCCGTCCGGGTCCTTCTCCGCCAGGTCGGCCAGAATTTCCTCGAACTCCTTCACGGTCCAGGCGTCCCCCGGGCCGTCGGGAATCCGCGCCCCGACCGCTTCCAGCCGGCTTCGGCGGGCGTAGAGCCCCAGCCCGGAATCGTAAACGCCCACCGCGTAGAACCGGTCCCGATAGGTTCCCTGGGCCACGATGGACGGCAGCAGATCGTTTTGAATATCCGCCGAAAGCCGATCCCCCAGCGGAATCAGAATCCCCTGCCAGACGTAGTTGTAGAGGTAGGGCCCGTCGAACTCCAGCAGATCGGGCAGATCTCGGGCCACCGCCGCGGCCTGGACCTGCCCGTTGTAGGAGCCCTCGGGGATCACCGTCATCCGCACCCGGATGTCGTCCTGGGACTGGTTGAACCAATCCACCTGGGAATTCATGACCTCCCGCTCCGACGGCTGGGCGGAATGGAACCAGAGGGTCAATTCCACGGGGCCGTCGGCGGGATTGGGGTTGGACCCGCAGGCGG
>CAYFVR010000141.1:3031-12181 GCA_964346545.1 uncultured Desulfobacterales bacterium
TGCTGCAACGTGGAAAGCGCCTCGCCGGCCTGCCCAAATTGTTGTTCCCCGGTGTGGCGGAGGTAGTCGGAGAACGCCTGTTGGGCCTGGCGGATTAGCGGTTCCATGCCCAGGCCGGCCGCGCCCGCCGGCAGCTCTGCGCGAACGCCCTCCCACAGTCCTTCCAGCGCCTTGTCGAAGCTCTCGGCGTAGCTCATGCGGTCGTTTTGCATGACCACCACCAGCCGCAATTCCGGATAGGCGGCGGTTTCGGCCTGGAGGTAGATGGGCTCCACGTAGACCAGGGTTTCGCCCACGGGAATCGCCAAGACGTTGCCCCGGATCACGTTGCTGCCCCGCTGATCCCACAGGCTGAGCTGGCCGGAGAGGAACCGGTCCTGGTCGATCTTGGTTTCCACCTGCTGGGGCCCCAGCACCCGCTGCTCCTTGGGAAATTTGTAGGCCAGCAGGCGGCCGTAGTTGTCCCCGTCGCACATGCCGGCGATCCAGCCGATGAGCACCTGCCGGTTTTTGGGCGTAAAGGGCTGGATGAGCGTGAACTCGGTTTCGTCGGACCCCGGCGGCTCCCACATGATGTAATAGGGCGCCACCGGCTGGATCCGGTTGTAATATTTTTCCGTGGCTCGCACCCACAGGTCCTCCTGGTTGTAGAACACCGCGGGATCGGTCATGTGGTATTTGCTGAACACCAGCCCCTGCACCCGCAGCATGTCGGTGGGATACCGGACGTGGGCGCGGAGCGATTCCGGCATTTGATCCTTCTTCTTGAACAGTTTGGGAAAGGCCCGGGACCACATCTGGATCAGCGGGTCGTCCGGCTCGAAGACGTAGAAATCCACCGAGCCGTTGAAGGCGTCCACCACCACCTTCACGCTGTTGCGGATGTAGTTGATCCCGTCCAGGGCGGCCAGCTCGCCGCCGGTGGTGCTGCCCGTGCGGGTGTAGTCGAACTCGATGGCCTCGCGGGAGGAAAACGGCTCGCTGTACGGGTAGGAATCGGAGGTGGTGTAGGCGTCCATGATCCAGAACAGCCGCCCTTCGGACAGGACCACGTAGGGGTCGGCGTCCAGATGCAGAAACGGGGCGATTTGGGAAACCCGTTCCTTGATTTCCCGCCGGAACAGGATCCGGCTGCCGGGCCGGGGATAGCCGGAAAAGATCAGCCGCAGCCCGTCGAACCGCCAGCCGAAAAGAAATTTCTTCCAGAGTCCGTGCATGGGAACGCCGCCGGTCCCGTCGTATCGGTTGTAGCGGTTCTTTTCCCCGCTGGGATAGTCGAACTCCTCCTCTTCGGTATTGACCACCACCGGCGTGTCGGTCAGCTCGCCGTAGTAGATGCGGGGCTGGTCCACCGCCAGCTCGGGATGGCGGGCCTTGGGCGGAATGTCTTTCACCAGCAGGTCCGGCAGCCCTTCCGAGGTAAATTCGCTGACGTTGGTGAGCGTGAGGCCGAAGCCGTGGGTGTATTTGAAGCGGCGGTTGACGAAGGTCTGGCTCTGTTGGGGCAAATTGTCCACCTTCAGCTCCCGCGCGGACACCATCACTTGCCGGTATTTGCCGTCGAAGGTGTAGCGGTCGATGTCCACGTCCACGAACTCGTAGTAGAGCCGGATTTCCTGGAACTGCTTGTAGACCGCGTCCAACGCCCGCCAATCCCACAGCCGGACGTTTTCAAACAGATTCTCGTTTTCCCGCGCCGTCTCTCGGGTAAAGTTTTCCTGAAACGGGTATTCCCGCTCCTCGATCTTTTCCAGATCGAACCCCTTTCGGGTGAATTCGATGTTGTTGGCGATGTAGAATTCCTCGAAGGTGATTTCGTTGGGCTCCACCCGCAGGGATTGAAACGCCATGGGCAGCAGCCCCAGCGGCACGGCCCAGAGGATCGCCAGCAGCGCGGCGGCGGCCGCGAAGGTGTAGAGATGGGTTTGCTCCCGGGCCACGCCGAACCGGGTCAGAAACTTGTGAAGTCGATTGCGAAGCGCGGGAACCAGCAGCGCCGCGCCCACCAGGAGGGTCAGCACGAAGACGACGGCGTAGGCGGGCAGGCGGATGTGGTCGTCGGTCCAGCCCGGGCCCTGCACCGCCCCCCATTCGGAAAACAGAAGCTGATAGCGGTTGAGGAATTTTCCGACCGCCAGCACGCCGATGAGCAGGGCGGCGGTGACGTAGAGCCGCCGGAAGCGGGGTTCCGGCGCGTCGCTCCGTCCGCCCTGCGCCAGCGCCACGCCGTCTTCGGTAAACCGGACGAAGGCGGAGATGAACAGGGCGATGAGCGCCACCACCGACAACTGAAGGATCAGGTCGTAACCCGCCTCCAGCAGCGGCAGGGAAAAGAGGTAGAAGCCGGTGTCTTTTTCCAGGATGGGATCGGTGACGCCGGTGGACACCCGGTTGACGAAAATCAGCACCTTTTCCCACTGGGCCAGTCCCCACAGCCCGCCGGCCAACGCCCCGATGATTCGGGCCCAGCCGCCAATGCGGGGCGGCGCGCCCGATTTTCCGAAGGTCAGCAACCAAATGAAGGCCCCGCCGAACAGCGCGCCCAGGATTCCCGTGCCGATTTTCCAGACGATGACCTTCCAGAATCGGCGGGCGTAGCCCAGGGCGTCGAACCAGAGCGCCTCGATCCAGATGTCGAAGACGCTGACGATCAGCAGCGCCAGAATGGCCAGCGCCGCGCCGCCGATGCCGGCGGCCAGGCTCCGGCGCTGGTAGCCGAGATAGAGCAAGGCGCCGCCGGCGATGAAGAGGATCAACAGCAGAAGATTATACATGAAAGCTCCTTTTCGGTGGCGGCGTTAGGGCCAATGCGCCGGGGTTCGTTCGGCGGATTCGGTATCTTTGTTTCCAAAACATAGGACGCAATCGCCGCCGACGCCACCGAACCCGGCGCCGTCGGCGGCGAAAAGTCCACCCGGTTGCCAAGCGCCCTACAGCGCCCCGTATTCGAAATCCAGGAAATTTTGGATGCTGCGCGCCCCGGCTTCGTAGGCGTTTTTTTCGGCCAGATGGCTTTCCCGCCAACTGTCCACCGTGCCCGCCAGGGTCACGCGACCGTCTTGCACCTTCACCGCCACCTGATCCAAATCCACGTAGGGGCTCCAGCGGATTTCCTGGCGAATCGCCTCCCGCAGTTCCGCGTCGCTTTTTTGGGTGGCCGGCGGTTGGCGGGCCTCCAGGTGGTTGGCCACGTCCACCGCGCCCCGGGCGCGTTCGGCCAGTTCCCCGGCCCGCTCTTTTTCAAATCGGGTGCGCACCTCGCCGCGCAGAAATACCTTTCCGTTTTGCACCGACACGGTCAGATCGTCGGTTTTCACGTAGGGGTCCCAAGAGAGCCATTCGCGCACCGACCGGGCGATGTCCCCGTCGTCCCGCGCGTCCGGCGGACGGACCTTGAGCAGATTCCGCACCCGGCGCACGCCCGCCGTGTTTCCGGCGTTGCGGGCGGCGGCGGTCTTGGCCTGGAGGTTGTCCACGGTCCCGGTCAGGGTCAGCCGGCCGTCCTCGTAAAAGGCCGTGATGTCGTTGGGCGACACCCGGGGATCGATTTCCATGGCCGACCGCACCGCTTCGGCGATGGCGGCCGGCTCCTCCGGGCCGTAGGCGGGACCTCGCCGCATTTCATCCCGGAGCGCCCGGTCCACCGCCAGTTGGTCCATGTCCACCCGTTCCACCCCGGCCACCTGGGCGAACCGGTAGGCCCGGGTCCGCTCCGCGGCGCTGGCCACGGTCCCCACCAGCTCCACCACGCCGTCGTTCACTTCCACCCGAACCAACCCGGCGTCCAGCCAGAGGTCCCAGTCCAGTCGATTGCGAATGTCTTCTCGAATTTCCGCGTCGCTCCGTTCCACCGGCGTCCGGACGGAAAGTTCGTTGTTCACGCGTTGGACGCCTTTCACCCCCCGGACCAGCCGACCGGCGATCCGCTTCTCCGCGCGGGAATTGACCGTCCCGGCCAAGGTCGCCACGCCGGTATCCACCGCCGGCGTCACATCGGCGGCCTCCACCGCCGGGTCTTCCTTCAACGCGGCATTGATCCGGTTGAAGATGTCCCGGTCGGTGACGGGCGGGGCGAGGATTTCCAGCCGGTTGACCACGCTTTCCACGCCTTCCACCGCCCGGGCGACGTCGGCGGCCCGGTCGAAGGCCAGCAGACTGTCCACCCGACCGGTCAGCTCCGCGGCGCCGTCGGAAAGGGCGACGTCGATGTCGTCGGCTTCTACCGCTTCCGCCAGGCGCAACTGGGTGCGCACGGCCTGTTTGATCTCCGCGTCCGTCGCGCCGGAAACCGGGGTCGCCACGAATATCAGGACGCAAAAGGCCACCGCGGCGGCGGTCACGTAGGCCGGCTCCACCAGAAATTTTTTCTGGGACGAGGCGTCCCACAGGTTTAAGAGGAAGGGAACGAGAAACATGACAATCTCCTTTCGGGATCGGGACTTTTCGAATATTTCAAAAACGGATCATACCCACACTATGAAAAAAGCCGCGCCCGGTAAATGCGGCAAACCCTGTATGCCCCCCTGGCAAACCGGTGTATCCGGATCTTCCGGGAAGGGATTCGTACCCAAACTCCCGAATTTCGCCGTCGTTCGGCGCCGCCTTCCGCCGCAAGCGGGGGGCGGCTTGCCAAACGGGCGGGGTAAAGGGAAGCGCGCCACAAAATACAGGGATTCGGGTATGGCGACGGCGGCGCGACAAATCTATCATTTCTGGATAAAATTCATTCTTGCCAAGGAAGAATCCGTCTCATTTCCCCATCCCTCTCTCCGATTTCGGGGAGAGGGAATTTCATTTTGGAAAGCCGGAACGCAAATCGGGATTTTTTTGTTGATCCCTTTTCGAATAGACCCCGAGCCAGAAAGCGAGATCCGATGCCTTCACCATCCGCGCCCCAGCCCCCCCGGAACACCAAATTTCCCGGTTCATCCCGTCATATCTGGATATCTCTGCTGTGGATTTTTCTCATCGCCTATCTGCTCACCCGGGGCTGCTCCGGGTTGCCCCAGCTTCCCTACACCCAGTTCAAATCCAATCTGAAAAGTGGTAACGTGGAAACGGTCCAGGTGAAGGGCGACCAGGTGACCGGCCAATTTTCCGAACCGGTTCCCGTGGGCGACGGCGAAGATCCCCCGAAAACCAGCCGGTTTCTCACCTACCTGCCCTCTTTCGGCGATCCGGACCTGATGGGGTTGCTGGAGGAAAAAAACGTGACCATTCACACCCAGTCCGACGACCGGGGCTGGCTGGGCACGTTGCTCATCACGCTGCTGCCGTGGGTGTTGATCATCGGTTTGTTCGTCTATTCCAGCCGCATGATTCAGAAGCGCATGGGCGGCGGTGGCGGGGGCGGTCTGTTCAACTTCGGCAAATCCAAGGCCAAGCGCTACGACAAAACCGACAGCGAACCCACCACCTTCGAAGACGTGGCCGGTCTCGACGCCGCCAAGCAGGAACTTCAAGAGATCGTCTCCTTCCTCAAGGAGCCGGAGCGGTTTCAGAAGCTGGGCGGAAAGCTGCCACAGGGGCTTTTGCTGGCGGGTCCGCCCGGTTCGGGAAAAACTTTGATGGCCCGGGCCGTGGCCGGCGAGGCCGACGTGCCCTTCTACAGCATTAGCGGGTCGGAGTTCATCGAGATGTTCGTGGGCGTCGGGGCCTCCCGGGTGCGGGACATGTTCGAGGACGCCAAGTCCCACGCCCCGGCGATCATTTTCATCGACGAAATCGACTCCATCGGCCGAACCCGGGGCGCGGGCCTCGGCGGCGGCCACGACGAGCGGGAACAAACGCTGAACCAGATTTTGGCGGAAATGGACGGCTTCGAGCCCCACGAATCGGTGGTGGTGATGGCCGCCACCAACCGGCCCGACGTGCTGGACCCGGCCCTGGTGCGGCCCGGCCGGTTCGACCGGCGCATCAACGTGGAGCTGCCCGACCGAAGGGCCCGGGAAAAAATCCTGGAGATCCACGCCCGGGAGGTTCCCCTGGCCGACGACATCGATCTGGAACGGGTGGCCGCCGGGACCGTGGGCTTTTCCGGCGCGGACCTGGAGAATCTGGTCAACGAGGCCGCGCTCATCGCCGGGCGGAATCAGCGGGAGGAAGTCCGGAACGAGGATTTCGACGAGGCATTCGACAAGCTGCGCATGGGGCTGGCCCGGGAAGAATACATGAGCGACGAGGAGCGGCGGAAGATCGCCTACCACGAAGCCGGCCACACCCTGATGGCCTGTCTGCTGCCGGGGACCGATCCGGTGAAGAAGGTGACCATCATCCCCCACGGCAAGGCCATGGGCGCCACGGAGCAGCTTCCCGAGGAAGACCGCCACATGATGAGCCGGACCTACCTGCTCAACCGCATCGCGGTGATGATGGGCGGCCGGGTGTCCGAGCGGATCGTCTTCGGCGATTTTTCCTCCGGCGCGGCCAACGATTTGAAGGAATCGACCCGACTGGCGCGGCATATGGTCTGTCAGTGGGGAATGAGCGAGAAGCTCGGGGCCGCGGTTTTTGAACCCAACGGCGGAAAACCCTTTCTGGGCAAGGAGCTTTCCGGCCCCCGGGACCACAGCGAAGACACGGCCCGGATCATCGACGAAGAGATTCGCCGCATTCTGAACGAAATGGAGGCGCTGGCCGAAGGCACCCTGACCGACAACCGGGCGCGGCTGGACGCCGTGGCCGAAGCCCTTTTGGAAGAGGAAACGTTGCAACGGGAAACCATCGAGGAACTGATCGAGAAAAACGGGTGATCGAGCATTTCGGGCGTTTTCGGGGGCCTGTCTTCATGGCTCCCGAGCGCGGGTGCGAACCTTCGCCGGACGCCAAGTCGTCCGGCGGGAAAAGGAGGCAAAATGTTGGAAGAGATGAAACGCGGTTTGTTGACCAGCCTGGGCGCGGTGCTGCTGACCAAGGACAAGATCGAGGAAACCGTTCAAAAGATGGTGAAGGAATCTCGCATGAGCGAGGCGGACGCCCGGAAGCTGCGCGACGAGCTGATGGAAGACGGAGAAAACCAGTTTTCCCGATTGGAGGAGTCCATGGCCCGCGCCATGGAGAAAGGGATGGGCCGCATGGGCATCGCCCGGGAAAACGACCTGCTGAAGATCAAGCACCGGCTGGACGCGCTGGACATCCGGTTGTCCGTGCTGGAAAAACAGGTTCAGGCGGAAACCGATCGCGACACCGTGACCCCGGCCGACAAGGAGTCCTGATTCTTGGAAATCCAGGTGTTGAGCAACCTCGGTCGTTTTCGGGACATCGTTTCGGTCCTGATCCGGTACGGATTTGAAGATCTGGTCGGCCGGATCGAGCTGCCCATGCAGGGCGTGCTTCGAACCTTCGCGCCCGACGGGTCGGAGCGACCCTTCCCCGTTCGCCTTCGCAAGGCGCTGGAGGAGCTGGGGCCGACCTTCATCAAATTTGGCCAGATTCTCAGCCTTCGGGTCGATTTGCTGCCCCGCCCGCTCATCGACGAGCTGCAAAAGCTTCAGGACGAAGTGGCCGCGGTGGATTTCGAGGAAATCCGGGAGGTGGTGGAGGACAGTTTGGGCGGCCCCCTGGAAAATGTGTTTTCGGTCTTCGAGCCGACGCCGCTGGCCGCCGCCTCCCTGTCCCAGGTGCACCGGGCCGTCCATGTGGACGGCGGCCCGGCCCTGGCGGTGAAGGTCCAGCGGCCGGACATCCGGTCGGTCATGGAGACCGACCTGCGCATCATGCAGGCCATCGCCGACCGGCTGCACGAACGGATTTCCGAGTTGCGTCTCTACGATCTCCCCGGTCTGGTGCGGGTCAACGGCCAGATTCTCATGCGGGAGCTGGATTTCGCCCGGGAGGCCCGCAACATGCGCATCGCCCGAAACAAGCTGGCCGAAGTGGACGGCGTTTGCGTGCCCGACGTGTTCCAGACCCATTCCACCGGCCGGATGCTGGTGATGGAATACGTTCGGGGCCGACGGATCACCCAGGAGGTGGTGGACGGGCTGGTGGACCCCAAAAAAATGGCCCGCGCCGGGCTGAACGCCTCCATCCAGCAGATTTTCGAGGACGGCTTTTTCCACGCCGACCCCCACCCCGGCAACGCCCTGATCACCGACGAGGGCGAAATCTGCATGGTGGACTGGGGCATGGTGGGCCGCCTTACCCGGTCGGAGCGAAAGCGGCTGATGGAGCTGATCCAGGCCGTGGTGGACGAGGCGCCGGAACGGCTGGCCGACGCGGTGCTGGACATCACCACCCGGAGCGACGACAATCTGGACCGCACCGCCCTGGAGCGGGACATGATGGACATCCTGGACACCTATGCCGCCGTTCCGCTGGAGGAGGTGGACATCGGCCGGTTTTTGATGGACATGACCCACACCATCCGCACGCACCAGCTTCACCTCCCCCCCAACCTGGCCATCATGATCAAGGCGTTGATGACGGCGGAAGGGTTGGCGCGGCAGCTTTACCCCCGACTGAACATCGTGGCGGAAATCGAGCCGCTGGTGCGGCGGGTGGCGGCCCAGCGGTATCGGCCCAAGGTTCTGTGGCGCGAATTCACCGGCGGGTTTTCCCGTCTGATGGATTTTCAGGGCGAGCTGCCCAAAAAATTTTCCCAGATCGTCCAGAAGATCAACCAGGGCGAGCTTCACATCCGCTTCAAGCACGAAAACCTGGACGAGTTCGAGGACACCCTGGAAAGCGTTTCCAACCGGCTGACCCTGGCCATCATCATCGCCGCCATGATCATCGGCTCCTCCATGATCATCACCACCGGCGTCGAACCCTTCCTCTTCGGCTACCCGGCGCTGGGGGTCATCGGGTATCTGATCTCGGGGGTGCTGGGGTTGTGGTTGGTTTTTACGATTTTGCGGGGGCGGCGGTATTAGCTCCGAATGGTTTTTTCTGTTTTCCACTTTTCTGGCCGGAGGTTTTCATGACAATCACCATTGAGGCGATTTTCGATGGGGAGGTGTTTCGTCCCATTGCGCCGATTTCAATCAAGCCGGACACCCGGGTGAAGGTTTTGTTGGAAAGCGAAGAGGAAACGCCGTCCGTTTCCTGTTGGGATGCGGCCGAAAACCTTGAACTGGACGGCCCGCCGGACTGGTCCGCAAAGCTGGATGAATATCTCTACGGGGGGAGAAAATTCTCCGGTGGGTAGGG
>CAYFVR010000142.1:0-12129 GCA_964346545.1 uncultured Desulfobacterales bacterium
GGATCGCTCACGGCCCCGGTGATCCCCGAAACGGTCATGGAATCCTTCAGCTCTTTCTGACCTTCGGTGGGGTTGATCTCCGGCACGTTGATCCACATCACGTCTTCCCCCGGCTTCAGCTTGTAAATCGTCCAGTTGGGCGCCCAGGTGAAGAAAAAGACCGGTTCGCCGCCCTGGTGCCGAGCCAGCGCCTCCGCCATGCTTGCGGAGTAGGCGGCCTTGATGGGATTGACGAAATCATCCATCCCGTAGACGTCCATGTGGTGCGAGATGACTTTTTCGCATCCCCAGCCGGGCGGGCAGGCCACCATGTCGGCCTTGCCGTCGCCGTTGGCGTCAAACGCCTTCATCACCTCCGGACGCTTAAAGTCGTCCAGAGATTTGATGTCGTATTCCTCCACGTGCCGCTTGGAAACCAGGTATCCCTGGAGCCCCCCTTTTTTGACCACGTAGCCGTATGTCGCGGCCTTCTCCGAAAAATCATCGGGAAGCTGGTCGTTGTGCAGCGGAAACCAACCGTTGGCCCAGTAATCCACGTCGCCCAACACCAGGCTTTGATAAAACAGCGGATTTTGAAGATCCTTGGGCTTATTCACTTCGTATCCCAGCTCCTCCAGTCCCAATCGAATCACCGCTTCCTGAAAAAAGCCGGTGTTCCAGGTGGCGCGGGCGGGGCTCACGGTCACGCCCTTCCCCGGCAAATCCGCCGCCGAAACCGAAACGGCCATTCCCAAAATTAAGCCATAGCAAAGCAAACGAAAAACAACCTTCATGCAATTCCTCCTTGGAAAAAGAAACGAGCGACCCGGAGAAACCGGGAAATGTCGATTTTCTAAACGGTTCCTCCCTGGTGATCGTGAAAAAACGGGCCGTCCAAAGACGGCCCGAAGGAAAAAACGCTCGATGGGGAAGCGAAGCCCCCTTACATCGCCGCGGCCTTGGCGGCCTTGATCCAGGCGTCCCAATCTTCCTGGTTTTCCTGGATCCATTGCCGGGCGTGGTTGTCAATATCCTCCTGGGAATCCTCGCCGTCCTGCATCAGGGTGTTCTGCCGGTTGATGTCCACCAGCGAAATCTGCACCTGTTCAAAAAACTTCCGGGCGGCGGGATTCTCGCCCAAAAATTCCTTGTTGGCCACGATCCGAATGTCGTTGACCACGAAGCCCAGGTCGATGGGATCGGTGACCGCGCCCTTGATGCCGGTGGCGGTCATGGCGGCCTTGTTGGGCTCCTGGCCCTCGGTCGGCTTGATCTCGGGCACGTTGATCCACATTACGTCCTCGCCCGGCTTGAACTTGAAGATCGTCCAGTTGGGCGCCCAAGTGTAAAAGAAGACCGGTTCGTCGTTTTGATAGCTGGCCTGAGCCTGGGCGATGCTGGCGGCATAGGCGGCCTTGATGGGGTTCACATGGTCGTCCATGTCGTACACTTCCATGTGGTGGGTGATGACCTTTTCGCATCCCCATCCCGGCGGGCAGGCCACCAAATCGGCCTTGCCGTCCCCGTTGGCGTCAAACGCCTTCTTGACTTCGGGGCGCTTGAAATCCTCCAAGGATTTGATGTTGTACTCTTCCACATGCTTCTTGGACACCAGATAGCCCTGGAGCCCGCCGTTTTTGGCGATGTAGCCGACCATTTCGCCCTTTTCTTCGAAATTGGCGGGCAATTGGTCGTTGTGCAGCGGAAACCAGCCGTTGGCCCAGTAATCCACGTCGCCCAGCACCAGGCTCTGGTAAAACAGCGGATTCTGGAGATCCTTGGCCTTCTTCACCTCGTAGCCCAGCTCCTCCAGACCCAGGCGAACCACCGCCTCCTGGAAGTATCCGGTGTTCCAGGTGGCGCGGGAGGGACGAACCGTGACGCCCTTGCCGGGCAGATCCGCCGCCATGAGCGGCGCGGCCAGCCCGAGAATGATCAGGATGAGCAGGGTTTGTCGAATGAATTTCATGTTTCATTCTCCTTTTGCATGTCGTTCGTTTTCGAAAAAAAGGGAAACGGCGACCGTTACGATTTCGGCTGCCCGAATCCCTGGGTGATCCGGTCCAGCACCATGGCCATCAGCACGATGCTGAGACCGCCGATGGTGGCCAGACCGATATCCAGCGTGTTGAGCCCCTGGAACACCGGCATGCCCAGCCCGCCGGCGCCGATGAGGGCCGCGATGACCACCATGGACAGGGACATCATGATCGTCTGGTTGAGCCCCGCCATGATGGACGGCATGGCCAGCGGAATCTGCACCCGGCGCAGGGCCTGCCACGGCGTGGCCCCGAAGGCCTGGCTGGCTTCCACCAGCTCGGGGTGAACCTGGCGAATGCCCAGATTGGTCAGGCGAATGATGGGGGGCATGGAGAAAATGATGGTCGCCAGTACGCCCGAAACCGTTCCGATGCTGAAGAGCATGACCACCGGCACCAGATACACGAAAGCGGGCGTGGTCTGCATGGCGTCCAGAGCCGGCCGAAGAATGGCCTCGAACCGGTCGCTTTTGCTGGAGAAAATGCCCAACGGAACCCCCACCAGCGCGCAAAAGGCCACCGAGACGAAAACCATGGCCAAGGTGGTCATGGCTTCGGACCAGAGCCCCAAATAGCCGATGAGCAACATGGTCAGCACGGTGAAAACGGCGATGGTTTTGCTGGCGTATTTCCAGGCGAGAAAGGCCGCGATGGCGATGATCAGCAACGGCGGCGCGGCGAGCAAAAGATAGTCGATTCCGTTCAGCGCCTTTTCAAAGGGCACCTTGATGACCTGGAAAACGCCCCGATAATTGATGACCAGCCAGTCCACGAAGGACTGGACCCAATCGTCCAAGGGAATGCTTTGGCTGTCGAAGTCCAGAAGTCTCATTTATTCCATCCCTCCCGCGGCGGCTTCGGCGGATTCCGCCGGTTGTTCCCCGGTTTCGGCGGCGGCCGGTTCCTCGGCGGCTTCTTCGGATTCCCGGGCCTCCCCTTCGCTTCGCTGCAGGGTGCGCAGGAACCGGTTTTTGGAAATGGCGCCGATGTAGCGGCCGTTCTCCCGGACCACCGGAATGGGCCAGGGATGCATGGCCACCTGATCCAGGATGTCCTGCATGGAATCGCCCTCTTTTACCGGCGCCACGTCGGCGATGAAGGCGTCCCGCATGGAACAGGATTTGCCTTCGCAGTCGATGACTTCCTGAAGGCTGGACGTGGAAACCATCCCGATGTAATTGTGCTTTCGATCCAAAACATATCCGAAATCCCGGTCCTGCCGGATCAGCCGTTGAAGGGCGGCGCGCGCCCCGCCGTCGGGATTCTGGACGATGGTCGGCTGGGTGTCCACCGCGATGTCGCCGGCGGTGAGAATGTTGGTGGGATCCACGCCGCGGAAAAATGCGCGGACGTAGTCGTCGGCCGGATTCTGCAAAATCTCCTCCGGCGTGCCCACCTGGACCACCCGGCCGCCCTCCATGATGGCGATGCGGTCGCCGATGCGCATGGCCTCGTCGAGATCGTGGGAGATGAAGACGATGGTGCGCTCGCTTTGGGCCTGAAGATTGAGCAGCTCGTCCTGCATTTCGGTGCGGATCAGCGGGTCCAGGGCCGAAAAGGCCTCGTCCATGAGGATGATTTCCGGGTCCCCGGCCAGTCCCCGGGCCAGACCGACCCGCTGCTGCATGCCGCCGGAAAGCTCTTTGGGATAGCTGTTGATGTGCTCTCCGAGCCCCACCTGCTCCAGGGCTTCCTGCGCCCGCTTCAACCGGGTTTCCTTGTCCACCCCGGCCATTTCCAGGCCAAAGGCGGCGTTTTCCCCCACGGTCATGTGGGGCATCAGCGCGAAGGACTGAAACACCATGCTCATTTTTTTCCGGCGCAAGTCCACCAGCTCCGCCTGGGTGATGACCGCCACGTCGTCGCCGTCCACGAAAACATGGCCCGCCGTGGGCTCGATGAGCCGGTTGAGCATTCGCACCAAGGTCGATTTTCCGGAGCCCGAAAGGCCCATGACGACGAAAATCTCCCCTTTGTTGACGGTGAAGCTGGCGTCGTTCACGCCGATGGTCATCCCCGTCTCGGTAAATACGGTGGCTTTGTCCTTCCCCTCTTCGCGCACCATTTTCAGGGCGCGTTCCGGGTGCGGACCGAAAATCTTGTACAGATTTTCCACCCGGATTTTTTCTTCTCCGCTCATAAATTCAACCTTCCCTGGCTTGGTTTAACGGCATTTTCGTCTTGTGAAAGGTGGAACGTGGTTCCGAATTTTTGAGGAGGGAAAAATGTTTCCGCGAGGGCGGATGGAAAGCGCACAAGGGAAAAACAATGCGCAAAGAAGATTCCATCGGTGCTTCCCGAATGGAAAGGGATGGTAGGGGTCGGCGTTTCGGATCATGAAAAGACCGGATAACCCGACGGAATAATTAGGATCCGAATGGTTGGCGTGATTGAAAACCGTTCCCCCGCGCCATGGGTTTCGCCCTTGGAACAAACATAATTCACCCGAAAATATTTTCAACTCCAATAAACGACAAGCCTATTTTCTTGAACCGCTTTTGTCAACCCCCCTGGGAATTTCACACAAAACGGGGACCTTATCCCGAAACGTTTCCTTCCGCGGCGCACTCGGGCCGAGCCCCAATCTCCCGCCCGAACGAAATCCGCTTGAAATGGGAAAAAGTTCGCCGCTCTTTTCCCCCTTCCGATTCCGCTTTGCCGCAACCGCGCTCGTCCCTGTCCTTGAAAGCCGATCCCGGTTCGGTCATCCCCGCTTCCCAGATATTTCCAAATCGACCCGTTGGATATAGGCCGCCAGAAGCGGGGGATTGGCCACCATGCTGAACAGAATCATGACGAAAGCCGCGCAAAGAAACATTTCTCGATATCGATATCCTTCCGGAAGCATCAGAATCAGCGCGATGGAAAGCGCGCCCCGCACCCCGGCCAAATTCAGCACGTGCCGCCAGGAGGCGGGCAGAACGTGGCCCGCCATGGAAACCGCGCCGCCCAGACCGTAAACGACCACCGCCCGGGAAACCACCAACAATCCGATGGCCGCCGGCATGGTGGCGAGATAGGGCAGAAACTCATGTCCGCCGATGTGGGCGCCCAAGAGGAAAAACAGAACGGTATTGACCAGCCGGCCCGCCAGTCCGAAGAAATGGTGAAAAAAATAATCGGAACAGGAGTTGGACGGCCCGTCGCCATGTCGACGTCCGATGTGGGCCTGAACCAGCATAAGAGTGGCGGCCATCACCGTGATGACCCCGGAGACGTGAAGCCAATGCTCCCCGATCACGAATCCGGCGTATACGGTGGCGAGAATCATCAAAATGCCGACGAATTCATCGTAGGTGTCGCGCCACAACGCCAGCAGCCGGGCGGCGCCGTAACCCATCCCCGCGCCCAGCAGCGCCGCCCCGCCCACGCCCCACAGAAAACCGCCCGCCGCCGCCACCGCCGATTCGGAAACGCCTTCCACCGCGCGAGATCGCAAAAGGGTATAGGCCACCACCACGGTGCCGTCGTTCAACAGCGACTCCCCTTCGATCAGGTTCCGAAGACGTTCCGGAAAGGGCGCGTCTCCGATCACGGCGTTCACCGCAATGGGATCGACGGCCGAGACAATGCCGGCGAACAGAAGCGCGTCCGGCCAGGGCACGTCGAATCCCAAGGCGAAGCCGGCCCCGATAATTCCGGTTGAAACCATTACGCCGACCGTGGAAAACAGGCTGGCCACGAGGATTTCTCGGAACAGCGGACGGGGGTGCAACGCGGCGGAAGAGTGAAGAATCAGCAGCGGCACCATCCCGAAAAAAACCAGCTCCGCGGGAACGGAAACCGCCGGCAGCTCCCGCCAGACAAACCGCGTCGCCAACCCGTACAGCGCGCCGGTCAACATCACCCAGGCGGCCGCGGGCAGTCGCGATCGGCGGGTGAAATGCTCCAAAAGGGCCGCCGCGACGAGAAAAACGACCCCATGCAATACGGCGGGAATGACGGACAAGGACGGCATGACGTTCCTCCTTTTTCTGGCCGGCGGGATTGGGGGCAAACGGCGATCCGGCGAAGCCAGGGGGATTTCCCCGATTCTCCGCCTTCAACGAAAAAAGCTGGTACACGAAGGATTTGTCGGAAAACGCCAAGCTGTACGAGGGAGAGGCGCTGCTGGCCCGGTTGCCGGACGAGGGGGAGACACTTCCGGCGGAGAACCGGATCAACCCGGTCTTTTTTGAGGACGCGCCCGAGGCATGGCTGGCGACCCGGCCGGCGCCCAAGGAGGAATTCCGCCATTTTCACTCCGGCTACGACGCCGCCGGCCCGGTTCCTTACGGCTATTGGATTCGCCACGTCGCCTTGGCCGGGTTCACCTACGACATGGGCGGCCGCGTGGGACCGGACAGCCCGCTGTATCACGAGGTGACGCCGGGGGTGGATACGGGTTTCGCGGAGATCGTGGAGTTTGATCGGGGGCCGGGGAAAAACTAAGCATTGCCCGTCCAGCGTGGTTTTCGTAGTTACGGTCTCTTACTTCCGGTCCTGAATGAATTTTTGAAAATCATCCAAGCTGGAAGACATCCACACCTTCTTCAAGATGTCCCGAAGTAATTCGATTTCTTCAATTCTCCTAACTTCGGCCATCATCTGCAGGCCAGGCTCCCCAAATTTGGTTTCAAGGCCCTCCTCGATGACCGTCCATAATTCGTTGCATCTTGCTTCCTGCATCCACTGCTCGGCCACTGTTGCCATTACCCTTTTCCTTTCGCTTTCTGGAACCAAATCATCCACAATCCGTTCGACGACTTTCGGTTTGAGCGGTTCCGCCACGCGGACCACGTACCGCAACATGGCTTCGAGGTGGCCAAGGCCGGTTTGGGAATGATACAAGCCCTTCAACAGTCCGAAAATTTGGGGTAGCCGTTCCGGGAGGTCCGGGGCGTGGATGTGCTTGAGCAACAGCAACGCGGCCCGGACGATTACCGCTCCCCGGATTTCGTCGTCGCTGTATTGGCTGAGATCGGCCAGCACGATCTTGAAATCCGGGAAGTAATCCAGCAAGGCCGTGTCCGGTCGCGGATACACGTTGGAAAACCGTGGATCGTAGGACCATGGCCTTGATCCGTGGTAAACCACCAACGGTATGATGGTCGGCACTTCTCCGCCGGGATTGGCATACCAGATTCGCGGCATGTATTTCAGCACTTGCAAATGGACCGGACGTTCGGCGCGGCTTTTGTGCTCGAAAAGAAGGTAAACATATCCGGGCTTTTCCGCCAGCTCCAGGTGGTAGAGCAGGTCGGAATAGTAGGCCCGAAGCTCCGGATCCACGAAGCTGTCTTTCATCACGCGAATGGAGTCCATGTCCACCAGCCGACGGATCTCCGCCGGCAGGAAGTTTTCCAGGATGCCGACCGCGTTTTCCGGATCGGAACCAATTTCGCGGATGAACCGGTCGTGTGGATTTCCGGGATGGGTCATCGGATTGCTTTCCATCGGAACAGATGGGTTCTTGCCACTTTGTCCAGCCACCTACACCCAGCCACCTACACAAGGATCACCATGAATCTACCGCGCCACCGTCGGGCTTGTCCATTTTTTTCCTTGGCTGAAAAATTTCCGCGGGATGGAGAGTCATGAAATCTCAGGATGTCATCATCGTGGGACTCGGCACGGCCGGGGCGGCGACCTGCATGGAGCTGGCGCGGCGCGGGGTTTCGGTGTTGGGGCTGGACCGGGCGCGGCCGCCCCATGAAACCGGCAGCCATCACGGAGAGACTCGGAGCGTGCGCCGGGCCTACCTGGAAGGGACCGCCTACGTTCCCATGGCGCGGAAAGCCTGGGAGTTGTGGGAGCGGCTGGAACGGGACGCGGGCGTTTCGCTGCTGACGGCCACGGGAAATCTGACCATCGGGCCGCCGGATTGCCCGGCGGTTCAAGGTTTTCTGGAAGCGGCCGTCGCCGGAAACATTCCCCACGAAGCGCTGGAAGCGGCGGAGGTCCGGAAACGCTGGCCCCGTTTGGCGGTACCGGACGACTTCGCGGCCGGGCTGGAGATCACGGCGGGTATCGTTCGGCCGGAAGCGGCGGTTTCCACGTTTTTGGCGGAAGCGGAAAAGGCCGGAGCAGACCTCCGGTTCAATCAACCGGTTACGGGCTGGTCGGAGCAATCCGGCCGCATCGAGGTCCGGACGGTTTCGGGCGTGTACGAGGCGGAGCGGCTGCTGCTGGCGGGCGGGGCGCGGAATCCAGAATTGCTCGGGTCCGCCGGACGGTTTCTGTCTCCCGTCCGGGTTCCCGTCCATTGGATCGAACCGCCCCATGAAACCGATTTCCGGCTCGGAGAATTCCCCGTCAATTTTTGGCAGGTTCCCCTGGCGGAAGCGGATGGCCAATTCGGTTTCCAGGAGTTCTATTCCCTCCCATCCGTCGCGCCCGGCGCCCGGGTGAAGTCCGCCATCCATAATCGGCTGCAACCCTGCGATCCCGACGGAACGCCGCCGATTCCATCTCCCCAAGAAACCGAAAAACTCCGAAACCTTCTTCGGCGCCACCTGCCCGCCCTTTCCGACCGGCCCATGGACGGCCACGTCTGCTTTTACACCCTCACCCCGGACGGGGATTTCGTCCTCGGGCCGCTTCCCGAATCCGACCGGGTGTTCACCGCCGCCCTGGCGGGGCACGGGTTCAAATTCGCGCCGGTGCTGGGGGAGATTCTGGCGGATTTGATTCGGGGGAATGCGCCGGAGTGGGATATGGGGCGGTTTTCGTTGGGGCGGTTTGGAAAAGTTGGGTCGCAGTAAAGCGAAGCGTTTGGCCACACCCAATTTCCCCCGACCGGCGATCCCAAGAACGCCCGTTCTTCCTTTCCCGCCGATCCGCCGCCTGAAGGCGGAATTCCAAACTCTCCCCCCTTGGCCATGCCACGCTTCTCTACCGCCTTTCTCCCAGAAAACGGCGCCTCTCCCCCGACATCCAAATCTCCCCCCCGCTTTTCGACATGAAAATGGACCCTTTCCCCCATGGAATCCCGGGGGGAATCGTGGAAATCTGTTTTCAGTTCAACGTCCGCCCGGCAAAAATGAAATCCAGCTTTGCGAGATACCCATGGCGAAAATTGAAGTTGAAAATTTATACAAAGTTTTCGGTCCCCGCTCCCGAATCGACGAGGCGCTCCAAATGGCCAAAAACGAAGCAGAACGGGGCGAAATCCAGGACAAAACCGGCTGCACGGTGGCGGTGCGGGACGTGACCTTTACCGTGGAAGGCGCGGAGATCTTCGT
Organism: uncultured Desulfobacterales bacterium; assembly: GCA_964346545.1. Lineage (GTDB taxonomy): Bacteria > Desulfobacterota > Desulfobacteria > Desulfobacterales > Desulfococcaceae > CAYFVR01. The sequence goes on from CAYFVR010000142.1 coordinate 9,242, forward strand.
AATCATGGGCCTTTCCGGGAGCGGAAAATCGACCCTGCTTCGGTGCGTCAACCGGCTCATCGAACCCACCCACGGCCAAGTCCACGTGGACGAGGAAAACATTCTGGACCTCGACCACGACCCCCTGCTCAAGGTGCGGGAGAAAAAAATGGCCATGGTGTTTCAGCACTTCGGCCTGCTTTCTCACAAAACCGTGCTGGAAAACGCCGCCTTCGGCCTGGAGCTGGCCAAGGTATCCAAATCCGAGCGGGAGGAAAAGGCCCGGGAGGCGCTGGAAATGGTCGGCTTGGAAAAGTACGGCGATTCAATGGTCGGCGAACTGTCCGGCGGCATGCAGCAGCGGGTGGGGCTGGCCCGGGCTCTGGCCACCGACGCCGAAATTCTGCTGATGGACGAGGCGTTCAGCGCGCTGGACCCGCTGATCCGGGCCGACATGCAGGACGAATTTCTGGAGCTTCAAAAAAAATTTCCCAAAACCATTTTGTTTATCACCCATGACCTGAGCGAGGCGCTGAAGCTGGGCGATCGAATCGCCATCATGAAAGACGGCGCCATCATCCAGATCGGGGCGCCGGAGGAGATCGTCCTGAATCCCAAAGACGACTACGTGGCCGCCTTCGTGGAAAACGTGGATCGGACCCGAGTGCTCACCGTCAGCACCGCCTCCGCCGAGACCCAGCCGGCCGTGGCGTCGGACGCCTCGGCAAAGGAGGCCGTGGAGGTCATGGAAAAAACCGAAATCCCCTACGCATTCGTCCTGGAGGACGGACGGCCGGAGCGGGTGATTTCCCGCTGGGAGGCCGAGAAGGCCGCGGAATCGGACGGGAACGATTTGTCCGACCTGGGCCGAAGCGCTCCGGAGCCGGTGGACGGCGACGACCATCTCATCGCGGTGCTGGAAAAGGCCGCCGAAGCCGGCGCGCCGTTGCCCATCGTGGACGACGACGGCCGTCTAAAGGCCGTGGTGACCCAGGAAATGCTGTTGCGAGCCATCGCGGGAGGCGCGAAATGATGATCGATATTCCGTTAGGCGACACCATCGAGGGCGTCATCCAATGGATGAACACCCAGTGGGCGCCGTTTTTCGACGGCATAAGCCTGGTGGTGGGCGGCGCGATTTTCTTTTTCGAAGAGATGCTGCTGGCCCCGCCGAGCTGGCTGCTGCTGCTGTTTCTGGCGGCGCTGGCCTGGCGGATCACCAGTTGGAAGGTGGGCCTGTTCGTGCTGCTGGGCTTTTTTCTGGTGGACGGCATGGGCATGTGGGACGCCGCCATGGCCACCCTGGCACTGGTGCTGTCCTCCGCCGCCTTCGCGCTGGCGGTGGGCATTCCCCTGGGCATCTGGGCCGCCCGGAAAGACCTGGTGGCGAAAATCCTGCGTCCGATTCTGGACTTCATGCAGACCATGCCGGCCTTCGTCTATCTGATCCCGGCCGTGCTCTTTTTCCGCCTGGGGAAGGTGCCCGGGGCCATGGCCACGGTGATTTTCTCCATGCCGCCGGCGGTGCGGCTGACCAATCTGGGCATCCGCCAGGTTTCCGAAGAGGCGGTGGAGGCCACCCGGGCCTTCGGCGGAAACGACCGGCAACTGCTGTTCAAAGTGCAGCTTCCCATGGCGCTCACCACCATTCTGGCCGGGGTCAACCAGACCATCATGCTGGCCCTTTCCATGGTGGTCATCGCGGCCATGATCGGCGCGGGCGGCCTGGGGCAACAGGTGCTGCGCGGCATCGAACAGCTCCAGATCGGCCTGGGATTCGAAAGCGGCCTGGCCGTGGTGATCCTGGCGATGTTTCTGGACCGAGTGACCCAAGGCGTGGGCGAAAAATAGGTCGAAAAGGAGGAAGGAGAAACCATGCCAAAATTCAGCCGCAAAATCGAAATCCCCCTGTGGATCATCGCCTTCGCGGCCATCGTCATCGCGGGCGCCACCGTGTTCACGGAAGACGGGACCGCCCCAACCGGCGAGGAAACCGCCGAGGCCGTCGACAAAACGGTTCGCATCGGCTACGTGAGCTGGGCCGAGGGCGTTGCCATGACCCACTTGGTCAAGGTGATTTTGGAAGACCGGATGGGCTACGACGTGGAGCTGACCATGGCCGACCCCGCCCCGATCTTCACATCGCTGGCGGAGCGAAACCTGGATTTATTTCTGGACGCCTGGCTGCCGCTGACCCACCAGAGCCACATGGAAAAATACGGCGACGTGCTGGTGGATCTGGGAATGAACTACGAGGGCGCTCGGATCGGGCTGGTGACGCCGGAATACGTCCCGGTGAACACCATTCCGGAGATGGGGGAAAACCCGGGTCGATTTAACGACGATATCACCGGCATCGACTCCGGCGCGGGAATCATGGAGGCGACCCGAAAGGCCATTGAGCAATACAACCTGGACATGAATCTGCTGACCTCCAGCGGCGCGGCCATGACGGCCTCTTTGAGAGACGCCATCCAAAGCGAAGAACCGATCGTGGCGACCGGCTGGAAGCCCCATTGGAAGTTCGCCCGGTGGGATTTGAAATTCTTGGATGACCCGGAGAACGTCTACGGCGAGACGGAAAACATCCACACCATCGCCCGGCCGGGGATTTCCCAGGATTTGCCCCGAGTGGTCAGTTTCGCGAAGAATTTTTTCCTCAACGACCAACAGATCGGCACCCTGATGGACGCCATGAACCAGGCCGAATCCGAAGCGGACGCGGCGCGGCAGTGGATGGGGGAACACGAGGAACTGGTGGAGTCGTGGATTCCGGCGGCCGGGTAAGTTTGGAGTTCCGGCTTTAGGCGGCAACGGGGGCCTGAACGGGGATTTCCTGGATTGGAGGGATTCTCAGGATTGGGTCCGGGATTTCCCCCGACGTACCCCGGCGCCGTGGATCGCCCCGC
>CAYFVR010000143.1:0-12063 GCA_964346545.1 uncultured Desulfobacterales bacterium
AGGCCGGCCGGGAAATCGGGCTTCAGCCGGCCTGGGACGATCTGGTCATCCGAAAATCTCTCATCATGGCCAATTCCAGCCGGGCCAAGGTCATGGCGGAATACAAAAGCCGCCTGGCGGGCTGAACCGGCCGGCCCCGCTCCGCACCCCTTCCCCTTTTCGGAGGAAACCGTGGGAAAACGAGAAGAATTCGAACACGAGTCGATTCAGGACAGCCAGACCATTCGGGACTATCTCAAGGCGCTGGTGGACGGTTTCGACAGCGGCAAGATCGTCTTCAAGTCCGAGGACCACCAGGTGGTCCTGACGCCCAACGACCTGCTGGAGCTTTCCGTCAAGGCCAAGCGCAAGGGGGAGAAGAACAAAATTTCCCTCAAGATCGCCTGGAAAGACACCGGCGAGGCCGCCGCCGCTTCCGGATTCCGGATCTCCACCTGACCGCCATGGAAAATATCCTCGAAAATTTCCGTTTTCTGGTCATCGAAACCGAAAATCAGGTCAAGCTGACCTACGGGCTGCTGTCGGATTATCGTCCCAAACTGCTGGAGAAAATCGACTCCAAGGACGACTACATCGACAATTTGAAGACCACGGTGGAAAACGACTGCTTTTCCCGCATGCAGTCGCTGGGCGGCGCGGAAAACCTGGAGCGGCGCAACCAGGTGCGGGCCATCCACATCATGGCGGTCAACCTGGAGCGGATCGCCGACTACTGCGTCAACATGGGCCGGCAGACCCATTACCTCACCAGCATGGATTTTCTTCTGCGATACGACTACAAATCGATGTTCGCGGAAATCCAGCGGGCCCTCTCCCGCATTTCCGACGTCATGGAAAACCGGGACTTGGCGGAGGCCCTGATCATCTGCCGGTCGGAGTTCAACCTGGACCGGCTGTACAAGGAAAATTTCGACCAGATCATGGCGGAGCTGAAGGGAGGCCACGAGGCCGGCGATCTGGTGACCACCATTTTCATCTTCCGCTACCTGGAGCGCATCGGCGACGCTCTCCTCAACGTCGGGGAGGCGCTCATCTTCGCCATCATCGGCGACCGGATCAAAATTCGCCAGTTCGACGCCCTCCAGAAGACCCTCTCCGACTCCGGCTTCGCGGGCGCCCTGTCCGACATCGATTTTCACTCCATCTGGGGCTCCCGTTCGGGCTGCCGCATCAGCAAGGTCAGCCGCAAGCGGCCCTCGGGATTCAAGGCCCAGGGCATCTTCAAGGAGGGCGCCCTCAAGAAGATCAAGCAGGAGCGGGAGAACATCGAACGCTGGGAAGGGCTGTTTCCCAAATTGGTTCCTCAAGTGTTCGGCTACCACGAAAAGGCCGGCTCGGCCTCCATGCTGGTGGAGTTTCTGTCCGGCTGCACCCTGGACCAGGTGATTTTGACCGAACACCCGGAGGTGGTGCGCAACGTCCTGTACATCCTGGAACAAACCCTTCAGGAAGTCTGGCGGCGAACCCGAAGGCCCGGCCCCTTCCCCACCGACTACATGCGCCAGCTTCGCTCCCGCCTCAGTTCGGTCTACCGGGTGCATCCCTATTTCAACCGGGGTCATCAGCAAATCGGCGATCACGCCATTCCGTCTTCCATGTCCCTGATCGAGGCCTGCGAAGCGGCGGAGGCCGAACTGCCCGCGCCCCATTCCGTGCTGATCCACGGCGATTTCAACACCAACAACATCGTCTACAACGGCGCGGAACAGCGGATCAACTACATCGACCTGTACCGCTCCCGGGAGGCCGACTACGTCCAGGACGCCTCGGTGCTGCTGGTTTCCCATTTTCGACTGCCGGTGTTCGACGACGATCTGCGGGAACGGCTGAACGCGGTCACCCGGCATCTTTTGGGGCGCTACGTCGAGCTGGCGCGGGAGCAGGCGGACCCCACCTTCCAGGCGCGCATGGCCCTGGCCCTGGCGCGGTCCTTTTACACCTCCATCCGGTTCGAACTGAATTTCGTCTTCGCCCGGGAGATGTTTCTCCGCTCCCTCTACCTGATGGAGTCGGTCGCGAACCACCGCGGCCGGCCCTGGACCGACTACCGGCTTCCCAAGGAAATCCTCATCTACTAGCCCGCAACGGAGATTGCATCATGCCCAAAATCGGAGTTGTCGGAACCCCCGGCGGATGGTCCTCGGAATGGCTGGCCGACGTCGCGGAAAAACGAACCGGCCACCGCCTCCTCATCGACCTGGAAAAAGTCTCCCTGGACCTGGGCGACGGCACGCTCTGGTTCGAAGACGTTGCGCTGAACGACCTGGACGCCCTGATCCTGAAAAAGGCCGGGGCCCGCTACTCCCCCGCCCTGCTGGACCGGCTGGAGCTGTTGCGGGCGATGAACGAACGCGGCCTTCCCATGTTCAGCAAACCCTATTCCATCCTGCGGGTGCTGGACCGGCTGAGTTGCACCGTAACCCTCGCCAACGGGGGGATTTCCATGCCGCCGACCACCATCACCGAAGACGTGGACGCGGCCCTGCGCACCGTGGAACGCTACGGCGAGTCGGTCTTCAAGCCGCTGTACAGCACCAAGGCGCGAGGCATGATGGTGGTTTCCGCCGGTCCCGAGGCCCGAATCCAGGTGGAGCGGTTCCACCGGGACTTCGGCATCATGTACATCCAGCAAAAACTGGACATCGGCGACCAGGATCTGGGCGTCGTCTTTCTGGGCGGGGAATACCTCACCACCTACGCCCGGTGCAAAACCGGCGATTCCTGGAACACCACCACCCGCTCCGGCGGAAAATACCAGGCCCACCAGCCCTCCGAGGAGACCGTCGCGCTGGCCCGCAAGGCCCAGGCCCTCTTCGACCTGGATTTCACCTGCGTGGACGTGGCGGAAACCGCCGGCGGGCCGCTGGTGTTCGAGGTTTCCGCCTTCGGCGGGTTCCGCGGCATCCAGACCGCCAGCAACATGGACGCGGCGGAACTTTATGTTGACTACGTCTTGCAAAAGATTTAACCAAAGGCCAATTCCGATGAGACGACAAGACCTGATTCGCCGATTCCGCGACGAATATCCGGCGCCGCATTCCATGGGACTGGCCTTCGGCCCCTGCCGAATCGACGTATGGGCCAACGATCCGCGCATCGTGGACGAGTTGCGGGAATATTACGGACCCTTCGTCCGGGAGCCCGGAAACGGAGAAATCGCCGTCACGGTTCACGAGGCGGCCTCCCCCGCCTTCGACGCGGAGTTCACGGTCAAGCAACCCGATCCCGGCAAAACCAAGATCAAGGAGGCGTTTTTGGACCTGCCCGACGGGCGAATCGTCCAAAAGCGGCTCACCGGCATGGTTTTTCTTTTCGGCGACGGAGAAAACGCCGCCGTCGGCCCCTGCCGGGACAACCTCAATCAGGTGATCAACTTCGTCAACAACCGCCACATTCAATGGGCGTTGTGCCGGGGCTGTCTGCTGGGCCACGCCGCCGGAATTCTGTGGGGCGACCGGGGGCTTGCGCTGGCCGGATTTTCCGGCGCGGGCAAGTCGACCTTGGCCCTCCACATCATGAACCTGGGCGCCACCTTCGTCTCCAACGACCGGCTGATGGTGGCGCCGGACGGCGAGGGACTTCACATGCACGGCGTGGCGAAGTTGCCGAGGATCAATCCCGGGACGGTGCTCAACAATCCCAGCCTGGCCTCGGTCATGACCCAAGAGGAACGGGAAGAATTCGCGGCGTTGCCGACCTCGGAACTCTGGTCGCTGGAGCACAAGTACGACGCCGACATCGAAACCTGCTTCGGCCCGGATCGGTTCCGGCTGGACGGCCCCATGCACGCCCTGGCCATCCTCAACTGGAAGCTGGGGGCCGGGGAAATGACCGTGCGCCAAGTGTCGCTGGCGGAGCGAACCGATCTGCTGCCGGCCTTCATGAAATCCACCGGCCTTTTCTTTACGCCGGAGAGCCAATGCCAAATGCCGGAACCCACCGAAGCGGCCTATGCGGACCTTCTGGCCCGGTGCGGGGCGCTGGAATTTTCCGGCGGCATCGACTTCGAACGGGCCGCCCGCATCTGCATCCGCTTTCTGGAGGACGGCGCCATCTGATCCGGGCCGGACAACGGCCCCCCGGCGGGCCGATGGGTGAAACCAAACCGGGTTTCCGCGTCGCGCGGGCCCGGTTTTGTGCGCCGGAGGCGCGCCATTCGATTCGCCCCTTCCGCTTCCGGCGATCAGGCCCCGCCTTCCGGCGAGACACGGAGGTTTTTTGACCATGGAAATCCATATTCGCCGACGGGTTCGCCTGCCCGATCCCGTGGCGCTGGAACGGCATCGCCGCGCCCCCGACATGGGACCCCGGCTGCTCTTTTTCAGCGGCGGCACCGCTCTGCGGGACGTGAGCCGGGAGCTGACCGGCTACACCCACAATTCCGTCCACGTCATCACGCCCTTCGATTCCGGCGGCAGCTCCGCCCTGCTGCGGGAGGCCTTCCACATGCCGGCCATCGGGGACGTGCGCAACCGGCTGCTGGCCCTGGCCGATCGAAGCCTCAAGGGCAACCCGGAAATTTTCCGCCTGTTCGCCCAACGGTTTCCCGCAAACGCCGATCCCGGCGACCTGGCCGAAGAACTGGACCGGATGATCCGGGGCCATCACCCGCTGGTCTCCGATATTCCGGACCCCATGCGAAAGATCATCCGCCACCATCTGGATTTGTTCCGCAACTACATGCCCATGTCCTTCGACCTGCGCAAGGCCAGCCTGGGCAACCTGATTCTGACCGCCGGCTATCTGGACAACCGGCGGAATTTCGATATCATCATCTACATCTTTTCCAAGCTGGTGCGGGTGCTGGGGGTGGTGCGGCCGGTGATCAACAAATACCTGCATCTGGCGGCGGAGCTGGCCGACGGGCGGACGGTTGTCGGGCAGCACCTGCTCACCGGCAAGGAGACCGATCCCATCGCCGCCCGGGTGGAACGGCTTTACCTGACCGACAACCGGGAGGCCCCCCGACCCATCGCGGCGCCGATCCGGGCCAAAATGCACAAACTGATCGGGAAGGCCGACCTGATTTGCTACCCCATCGGCAGCTTTTATTCCAGCGTGGTGGCCAATCTGCTGCCGGAAGGGGTCGGCCGGGCGGTTCGGGCGGCCGACTGCCCCAAGGTTTTCGTCCCCAACACGGGCGGGCGGGACCCCGAGGCGGTGGGCCTGACCCTGACCGACCAGGTGGACCGGCTGCTGATTTACCTGCGCCGGGACGCGCCCGCCGCCATCGGCCCGGCCGACGTGCTGACCTTCGTGCTGGTGGATTCGGAGCGGGGGAACTATCCCGGCGGGGTGGACCGGACGGCCCTGGAATCCCGAGGGTTGACGGTCATCGACACGCCCCTGGTCGATGAAACCCGCGCTCCGGACATCGACCCGAACCGGCTGGTGGCGATTCTGCTGTCCCTGGCCTGATCTTCGCCGTTCGGAAATCCCGGCCGGCGGCCGCATCCTTGATAACGGGAGCAAACCATCATGCAGGACCGGAACAAAGTTCTTCTCGAAAGCATCAAGCGGCTGCTGCGGCGCAACGCCACCTCGCACCTGCGCAAAATCGTCAACAAAACCCACGCCGCCGACCTTGCCCGGCTGTTCCGTTCACTGCCGCCGGCCCATCAGCACAAAGTCTTCGATCTCATGGACGAAAACGAGCAGAAGGGCATTCTGTTCAGCGAGATGGACGAGGACACTTTTCTGGATTTCATCCAGGAACTGAAAATCGACGAAATGGTGACGGTGCTGGAGGACATGGCCAGCGACGACGTGGCCGACCTGATCGAGCGGATGCCCGACGAGACCTCCGACCTGGTGCTCAAGAAGATGAAGCAGGAGGGCTCCGAGGAGGTGGAATCGCTGCTGGGCTACGAGGCCGACTCCGCCGGCGGCATCATGACGCCCGACTTCATCGCCCTGCCGGAAAACATCACCGCCAGAGAGGCGATTGGATCCATCCAGAAGGAGCATTTGGACGTGGAGATGCCGTTTTATCTCTACGTGGTGGACGAAAACCAGAAACTGGTGGGGGTCAGCTCCCTGCGACAACTGGTGGTCAGCCGGCCGGAAACGTCGTTGAAGGAGTTGATGACCTCCGACGTCTTTTCGGTGCAAACCCACACCGATCAGGAGGAGGTGGCCCGGCTGGTGGCCCGGTACGACCTGCTGGCGGTGCCGGTGCTGGACGACACCAACACCCTGGTGGGCATCGTGACGGTGGACGACGTGATCGACATCATCAAGGAGGAGGCCACCGAGGACATCCTGCGCATGGCCGGGGCGGGGGCCGAGTTCGTGGAAACCAAATCGGTGATGAAAAGCACCCGCATCCGCATGCCCTGGCTGTTCGCCTCCTGCCTGGGCGGCCTGCTGGCCTCGGTGATCATCGGCCATTTCGAGGAAAGCCTGGCCAAGGTCGCCTCTCTCGCCGCCTTCATCCCCATCATCATGGGCATGGGCGGCAACATCGGCACCCAGTCGTCGACCATCGTGGTTAGAGGACTATCCACCGGACGAATTCACGTGCGAGAGATCGGGAAGGTGGTGGGCAAGGAGCTGACCATCGGATTTTTCCTGGGCGTGGTCTACGGGGCGCTGATCGGCGCGGCGACGCAAATCTACCAGGGCTCCATGATGATGGGGATTTCCGTGGGATCGGGGCTGGTCTGCTCCATGTCGGTGGCGGCGCTGGTGGGCTCTTTGGTGCCCATGATCTTCGCGCGGCTCAACGTGGATCCGGCCGTGGCCACCGGCCCCTTCGTCACCACGTCCATCGACATCATCGCGGTGTTCTTCTACTTTCAGCTCGCGACGTGGTTGTTGGGGTTGTAGAGAAATTCCGCGAAATGTTCGCCGACGCCCGCTGAAACGGAAAATGAAAAAAGGAGGAGGAACCCAATGACCCCGCCCAATCGCGCTCAACTCCGCCCCGGCCTCGAAGTGGAAATCGTTCAGAAGCAAGACCAGCGCTCCGGCCGGCTTACCCGGGGCGTGGTGAAGGACATCCTCACCAAATCCGGGAGTCATCCGCACGGGATCAAAGTCCGGCTGGAGAGTGGAGAAGTGGGGAGGGTGAAGGGGATTGTTGGGAAGGGGTGAATTGCACCGAAGAATATTCACACAAAATCATCGAGGACAATAATTTTTAAGTCGTTAACACTTTTCAACTTTTTGTCGTTTGTAAGGAAGGCGTCACAGTCCCTGGAAAGTGCGGCCGAAACCTGCAAAGCATCCGGTGTTCGGAGATTATGGCGGCAACGGAGGTCCGAGGCTTCGTCGGCAATTTCAGCATCGATCGCGACAAGTTCAAAATTTCGGCTATGTTGAAGAATATCTCGGTATTGGTTTTCAAGATCGCGTCGGCCCTCCCGCCTTGGAAATACCAAAACTTCCGTCAACGTAACCACGGAACCGAAGCCTTTCAGGTTTCCTTCGTCAATCCTTTTAATGACATCGCGCACCAATGGAAAATAGACCGGATGAAGTTCTACAAAATAAATGATGGGGGACGTGTCGAAGCCAATCCGCTCAATTCCCGAAAAAACGGAATTAAAATCACGGCCGGTCATGCCATTCATCCCGAAGTTTGTCCACGTAATTTTGCGCGTCAACCCCCTCCCATATCTCGGCGCCCAAACCTTCAAGTTCAAGAAGGCTTCTGAACTGTTGGTTCTCCTTCTTTGATTTTTCGCCCAAATTCCGGCTTATCAAAGAAATAAGTTCCAATTGCTTTGGAATTGGGATTTGCCTTATGTAGCGATCGTATAACAACTCAATATTCATGAGAATTCCTCATCCGCAGGTCATACTCGGTTTGCAAATTCAGCCAAAATTGGGCTTCCACTCCAAAATACCGCTCCAGACGGAAGGCGGTGTCCGGAGAAATGGCGCGTCTCCCATTCACAATTTCGCTGATCCGATTGGGAGTTAGCGAAAGGTCTGTGGAAAGCTGGTTCATGCTGATTCCCAGCGGTTCCATGAAATCTTCCTTGAGAATTTCCCCCGGTTTGATTGTTTCCAGATAACGCTCGTTTTCCATGGTCACAACCTCAATGGCAATCCGTTGTTTCCTCCGTGAGGCGATCGGAGGGTGAGATGGTTCCGGCGATGTCGCATTTCGCGTAAACGAACTCGGGATCGAGATCAACTCCCACGTCCCATTCCACCGTGTCGAAGGAAATGCGTACCCGTCGAAACGCCTCGGGGTCTTTCAGCCGGTTAAACACGCCAAAATCGAGGTATTTCGTCATGTCCAGCCGGGCCGCACTCCCCATTTTCGAAAAAGATGGACAGGACATAATCATCTATGGGCAAGACTTTTATCACGGCGGGGACCATTGGAATCCCTTCCCTAAATGCTTCCTTCGTACAAATCGGCAATGGGAAAGCATAAATCATAATCATTCCAAAACAAATCTCCATATTCAATGGTGAACCCTTTAAATTCTTCTTTGTCAAGATATTTTTTTATCATTGGATTTGAAGACTTGGATAAAAAGTCCTCAAGATCAACGATTCTCTCCGTTCCATCGCTAAACCACAGATTCAATTTGTATCCTTCAACATATTCGGCCGCTTCAATCGCGATTTCCATGCCTTCCGCAAGCCTCATCGGAGCTTCCGGGAAATTTTTTCCGTCTTCACCGGCTTGTGCAGGACGAAGTAATCGATCCATTTTTGAACAATCTCCTCTGCGTATCTTTCTACAATTGTTTCAAAATCTTTCCGGTTTGTCCCTTCCAGGGATTTTTTGCCCCTCACTTGGGCAAATCGAATTTCCGTAATTACTCCATTGTCGAGGATGATCTCCGCTTTGCTTTCCCGGTTTTGAAATTTCCCATGCACATGAATCGGCTCGTGTTCATTAGAATAAAAAAGGATAATAAGTCCGAAATACTCATATAATTTTGGCATTGACCTTCCATTTGGTTTTCCAAGAGTCAGGTTGGGCCAAAAACATAAGGCGGCATATGTGGGCCTTTTTTTACTCTCCAAGGCAAACGCAAACCAACCATCCTACGTACCAAAATAGCCCCAACCCGGAGAAATGGCAATCTCCCCCCAAAAAATAACGGCACTTTCCGGAAAAAAAAGGAGGTGCCGCTCGAAGCGGGGAAGACTCCCTTTTCATTCGCTTGAAGGGATGCCGGGCAAATTCATCCGTCCCGCTTCCGATGAAGGATGGCCAGGATGTTTTCGCATTTTTGGAGGTTAACGCCGAAATAATGATGAATCAAACGATCTCTCATGCCGGCCAATGCCTTCCAGGGAATTTCAGGATATTTCTTTCGAACCGCGTCGGACAGATTTTTCGTCGCCTCGCCAACAATTTCAACGTTTCGGATCACCGCATCCTGCGGTTTTGACATCTTCCACGAATTCTTCCCACGTCATTTTCACGGTATAGGCGTCGATCCGCCTCCCGGCTTCCACGATATGATTCAAATAATCCCTGTCGCTTCTTTCAGACATAAATAATGCTTTTTTCAATCTCATTGGCAATTTCTTTGATTTTTATTCCATTCACCCCCTGCGAAGTGAGAACATCCGTCTTTTTGCCCAAAATTTTTTCAAGGTATTCCGCAAATTCGACAAACCGAAGTCCGATGGGACCTTCAAAATCCGCCAAAATATCAATATCGCTCTCTTCCGTCTGCAGCCCCTTTGCATAAGAACCGAAAAGTCCAATCCTTTTGACACCGTATTCGCAAGCCAGATAAGGGTAATTGCCTCTAATTATTTCAATTATTCTTTCCTTATTCAAAGTATTCACCTCCGCCAATGCTTTTGGGGGATCCCCCCTGCCTCTCGGGGCGCGACCGGAAAGCCAACAACATCATAAAAATACCCACATCCCGGAAAAATGGCAATCATCCAGACGAAAAAAAACGGCGCACCCGGAAAAATGGGACGCGCCGCTTGAGGAAAGCAAGGAGGAGAAGGGAAGAATTTATTTGCAGGGCGGGTACGGCTCTCCCGTGACGACGTAGTAGACGTTTTCGGCGATGTTGACGATGTGGTCGCCGACGCGCTCCATGCAACGGGACATGAACAGCAGCGCGGTGCCGTCCTCCACCCGGGAGGAATCGCTGGCCAGCAGGTCCCGAAGCCGAGCCACGAGATCGGCATATTGCGCGTCGATTTCGTCGTCTCGATGCCACGCGGCGTCGGCCCGGTCGATGTCGCCGGCCTCATAGGCGCCGCGCACTTCCCGAAGCATGGCGAGGGCCACCCGTCCCATTTCGCCCAAGGCCGCGATGGGCGCCTCCATTCCGTCGCCCCGGAAGTTCAGCAGATGGCGGGCGACGTTCCGGGCGTAATCGGCCACCCGCTCCAGCTCCGCGGCGATCTTCAACCCGGCGATCACTTCCCGGAAATCCTTGGCCATGGGCTGCCGCAGCGCCAGCAGGCGGGCCGCTTCCGCGTCGATGCTGGTCTGCTGAAAATTTACATCGGCGTCCTTTTCGATCACCTCCCTGGCCAAACGGGAATCCAGCCTGGCCAGGGCGGAGAGGGTTTTTTCCAGTTGCCGGTCGGCCTCGTCGGCCATGTTCAGCAGGCGGGCCTTGTAGCGTTCCAGTTCGCGTCCGTAGGATTTGACGATATGCTCCGAAGGCATGGGACGATGCACCGTATCCTTTCTTTCAACTCTTCCGGGGAAGGGGCGGCCGCGGCGGGGAGGACCTTTCGCGGCCCGATCAGCCGAAGCGGCCGGTGATGTAATCTTCGGTGAGCTGGTGCAGCGGTCGGGTGAAGATCACGTCGGTGGGCCCCACCTCGATCAGATCCCCCAGATGGAAATAGGCGGTTCGCTGGGACACGCGGGAGGCCTGCTGCATGGAGTGGGTCACGATGGCGATGGAAAAATGCTCCCGCAACTCGTCGATCAGATCCTCGATGATCGCGGTGGCGATGGGGTCCAGCGCCGAGCAGGGCTCGTCCATCAAAATCACCTCGGGGCTCACCGCCATGGTCCGGGCGATGCAAAGCCGCTGCTGCTGACCGCCCGAAAGGCCGGTGCCGGGCTGGTCCAGCCGGTCCTTCACCTCGCCCCACAGGCCGGCCCGCTTCAGGGCGCTCTCCACCAGCTCGTCGGTTTCGGCGCGATTGCTCACCAGCCCATGAATCCGCGGCCCGTAGGCCACGTTGTCGTAAATCGACTTGGGAAAAGGATTGGGCTTTTGGAAGACCATGCCCACCTGGGCCCGAAGCGGCACCACGTCCACGTTTTTGTCGTAGATGTTCTTGTCGTCGATGGTGATTTCCCCGGTCACCCGGCAGCCATCGATGGTGTCGTTCATTCGGTTGAGACAACGCAGAAAGGTGCTCTTCCCGCAACCCGAAGGGCCGATCATCGCCAGCACCTCGTTCCGCCCGATGTCCAGGGAGACGTCGCGGATGGCGTGGTTGTCGTCGTAATGCACGTTCACGCCGGTGCACCGCATCCGGGGATTGTCGGTGAACGAGTCCCCCACCGTCTTCCGGTTTTCCCGGGGCACCAGCTTTCTTCCGCTTCCCCCTCGCGCCCCTTCGGCGCGGGAGGCCTCCGGCTGGACCTCGGCGGCCGCGGCAGATTTGTTTTCCATTGGTTTCCTTTTTTCTTGCGCCGTTGATGGTTCTTCGTAGCCCAGAACCGGCCGGGCTTCAAGAAGAAACCATTCCGCCGCCCGCTTCCCCATGGGAAACCGGCGGCGGAATGGAAAAAGCGCCACCCTCCCCCGGCCTTTCCGCGGACGCGGAAAGGCCGGGGGAAATCGTCCTACAGCTCGCCGCAGTCCAGGGTGGTCAGGTTGTTGATGTTGCTCTCAAACTTCTCCCGCTCCGCCTCGGGCATGGGAATCATGCCCTTGTCGGCCAGGTATCCGTCCGGTCCCCAGGAACCCGGGCTGGCGAACTCGGCCAGGTATTCCTTCACGCCGGGAATCACGTCCACATGGGCCTTCTTCACGTAGAAGAAAAGCGGACGGGAGACGGGATAGTCGCCGCTGGCGATGTTGTCGAAGGTCGGCGCCACGCCGCCGACCATGGCGCCCTGAATCACGTCGGCGTTCTGGTCCAGAAAGCTGA
>CAYFVR010000144.1:0-2882 GCA_964346545.1 uncultured Desulfobacterales bacterium
CTACCTACAAAACCTTGCGCAACGCCTCCAACTTCTCCACCACCTCCGCATGAACCTCCCCCGCCTCCATCCGGGAAACAATTTGGAAATATTCATTTTTCCCGATGGAAAGCCCGGCGGCTTTCATGAATTCCGGCAACAACCGCTTGCTCGCGGGAACGGAAACCAGGAATTCGTTCTCCCCGTTCGGGTTCTCCCAGGCGTCCGGCGGAATTTGGGATTTCAAAAACGCCATGGCGGCGTCCGGATCGGATTGCCTCTGAATGGATTGCGTTTCCCGGACGAACCGTTCCAAAACGGCGGGGTGCAAAAGATAATTTTCAATTTCATACCGACGCCACCGGAGCAGGGTCAGGTTCTCCCCGGCCACTTCGTGATCCGGCAGGTTCCGATTGTCCCCATCCAGCAGCACCACCCCAGAAATTTCCGGGGAAATCGCCTTCAATCCAAAGAAATGCCCCCGGGCTTCTCGCGGATTGCTTCCCCGCATGGGATGAAAAAAGGGGTTTTTCAATCGTTCGCAAACCGGATGATCCAGGACCCGCGCAAAAGCCGTGAGGATTTTCAAGTCGGAAAAATCTTCCAGGTAAAGGATATTTCGTCCCCGTTCGGCCAGCAGAATGTCCCGGGCGGTGAGCCGTTTCAAGGCTTCGCGGACCTGCTCCCGTTCAAAATTCACCCCCAGCCGGTGGGGTCGGCCGTAAAAGGAGAGAATGTTGGCGGGCGCGGTATCCTCCAGCAACACCTCGGAATGGGTGGAAATCACCAGTTGGCAGGCCATTTCCCGCGCCGCCTCCCGCAGTCGGTCCAGAACCTGGCGTTGCAGCAGGACATGGGCGTGGGCGTCGGGTTCGTCCACGAGGAGCACCGAAGCGGAGTGGGCGTATAGAAAGCCAAACAACGTCAGCACCTGATGAAAACCGCTTCCCGCCGAAGCCAGGTCGAACGGTTTACCATTCCCCCCGGATTCCCGGTATTCCACCCGAATAAACGGATCATGTGCGCCGTACCGGGGTTCCAGCAACGTACAGCCAAACAGCTCCCGGACGTGATCCACCAGTGCCGTCCAGCCTTCCGGGTTTTCCTGGTGAATTTTCAGCAATAGATTGCGGAGAATGTCCCCCGGCTTTCCCTGCCCGATCAGCAGATTCCGATATCCGGCGTCATAGCGGGTTTCTTCCGCGCCGATTCCCGAAAATGGGGGAACGTGGACCACCCGAAATTCTTCCAGGAAAAACGGGAATTCGGTCAGGGGTTCGCCATCTCCGCCGATTACTTTCGCGTAAATTTGTTCCTTGCTGGAAAAACGGAGCCAAGCGGCCACACTCCACCGTTTCCCCCGGCGATCCGTTCCGTCCACCCGGATTTCAATTCCTTTCGGATGACCCGGCTTTTTGCCTTTGGCTTCGTCGCGGCTGAACGCCGTTTTCCGGTTCGTCCACAACAAATTCATCTCGCCCAGGGGGATGGATGTGAACGCCTTCCGGGAAATCGGAACCCCGGTTCGCGCGTCGCTTCGGGAACCGTTGCCAACGCGCTCCTTTTGCCAGTGGGAAAGGACGAGGCGCCAGACGGAAATGGCCTGGAGGAGCGTCGATTTTCCGGAATTGTTGGGTCCGGCGAGGACGATCCGGTCGTCCAGATCGAAGGTTTGTTCCTGGAATTTTTTGAAATATTTCAAGGAAACCGTTTGGATCATCCCGTTTCTCCCCCGTCGGAATCGGTTGGCGAAACCCGATTCCATGCTTACCGGGATGAAGCCTTGATGTAAAATTGTTTTTCAGGGGTTTCCACCGCGCTTCCGGCCTTCCGCCGGTTCGCCGGAACCGCCGCCATGCGTTCCCGGCCGGAAACCCATCTCTTCGCCGTCGTCGAAGATGTCGTGATCGTCCCTTTGGCCTGCGCCGTTTCTCGTTGAAACAGAAATTTTTTTTGATGATATCTCGCCTTTGCCAATTCCCGAAAACAGGCAAAGCCGGTTTGTTTAATCCTTTTGCTTGGTTGGCAAATTCCCCTCCCCCACCTCGTCCATGGCCGCGATGGTCGCCGCCACGGCGCCGTAGGTGGGGGCGGCGAACCAGCCGACCACCGGCACCAGCATCATGGCCATGAAGCCGGCCCCGACGCCGACCACGCGGGCCCGGTGATCCTTGCCGAACTGAACGCTTTCCTTCACCGACAGCCGTTTTCGCTCCAGCGTGTAGTCGCTCAGGGCGAAGCCGTTGTAAAACGCCTGGATGAAGAAGATCAGCGCCGCCGACGCCATGGACCCCAGCAGCGGGATGATCACCAGCAGCCAGGAGAGCCCGATCAGAATCACCATCCGCAACAGATTCCGAAGGTTGATCCGCACCGCCCGGACGACATCCTTCAAAAGCTGCTTCCACTCCAATGGCGGGCCGGGTTTTCCGGTCATGCGAGACTCGGCCATTTCCGACAGGAACGAGAGAAACGGGGAAAACAGAATCAGCACCACCGGCTGGTAAGTGACGTAGCCCGAGAGCAAGAGCAGCAGCCACAGCAAAATCGTCATTACCAGTCGGGCCGCGTCCCCTTGCAGAAAACCCGGCAGCCATCGTTCCACGATCCATCCGGCCGCGTCTCCGCCCACGGTCAATCCAACGAACACCAATCCGACCACGTACAGCAGGCTCAACATCCCCGGCACGATCATGAACGGCCAGAGCCGGTGCTCTCGGATGGCCCGGTGCGCCTTGGGGTAGGCCCCGATTCCGCGAAAAAATTCCTTCATCCGCCCTTCCCTTTCCTCGTTTCCGGATTTTGGGCCGCTCCCTCCGGCGGCAAAGATTCCGGCCCGGGCGCCAATCCGCAGACCCGCACCGCCGCCCGGTCCAGCAACCGGGGCAGGCCACTCGTCTCTT
>CAYFVR010000144.1:2982-12045 GCA_964346545.1 uncultured Desulfobacterales bacterium
CACCGCCGCCCGGTCCAGCAACCGGGGCAGGCCACTCGTCTCTTTTCCCCCCTTTACAAAAGGGGGACTTTCTTTTGCCCCCCCCTTTTCTAAAGGGGGGCCGGGGGGGATTTTTTCCCCGGGGAGACTTTCTATGTCGGTGGGCAATTCAGGGAAAAACCCCAGCGACTCCCGCCAGACCGTTTCGTCCTCCATGCAGAAATAGACCGTAACCTCCGGCGCGACTTCCCGAATCGCTTCGCCCACGGCCCGGTAAAGCCCGATCCGCAGCGGTTTGAAATACCGCATTTTGTCGTCCATCCCCCGGATGAACTCGCCAAAGGGGATTTTGGAGTCCGGGAACCGCCGCCGGACCATCGGCTTCAGGTCCGGCATGAACCGGAAGGTGCCCAGGCTGATCCAGAGTACGTTTTCCGGCGGCACGGCGTCGAACAGCCGGCGGGCGACCGCCCGGTATTCCGATTCGCAACCCTCGTAGAGCACCATGGGGTCGAAATGAAACGCCACCGGGTAGCCCCATTCCGACACTTTCCGGGCCGCTCGAAGCCGGGCCGTCAAAGAGGCGGTTCCCCGTTCGTTGGCCCGGATCACCGCTTCCGTGTTCACCGACCAGGATAGGGCGGTTCGTCGCCGGTGATCCAGGTCGGCGAGTCCGTCCACCGCCACCGTTTTGGTTTTCAGCTCCAGCACCGCGTGATCCTGCCGGGCGAACCGGGAAACCAGCTTTCGGGAAAGGCCGGTCCACGGCTCCCAGATCAGGCTGTCGGTGAATTCCCCCGTGCCAAAACGGCGCGGCCCCTTTTCGGCCAGGGCCGCGTCCAGCTCGGCCAGCATTTCTTCGTGGTTGACGAAAAAGGTCAGCACCGGCGGGTGGAAATAGGACTGGAGGATGCAGTAGGCGCAGTCCATGGTGCAGAAACTGCCGACGTGCAGAATGGTGTAGTCGCAGCAGGCGTAATGGCGTGTGCCCGGACAGGGCCGGACGAACGCGCCCCGGTTGCGGGTGAGGAATAGCGCCTCCTTGCCCGCCGATACCGGGTCCGGGGCGGCGTTCACCGCGGCGTAGACTTCCCGGGCGTCGTCCACGAAACGGGCCGGCGCGTCGATCCGGTCCCGCAGGCGGCGGGTTTCCGGATGGTCGGCCACTTGTCGATCGATATAGAGGATGGATATGCCCACGTTGGCTCCCTTGGATAAAATGCAAGGATAGCCAAGGGGCGGACGTCGGTCAAGTCAGCCGAGCAGGTAGGCGGTGATCGTCCGGACGATGGAATCCAGCAGGGGTGTCAGCAGTTGGAAGTCGGTGTACCGTTCCGCCGAAAACAGGACCACCAGAAACGCCGATCCGGCGTAGTAGGCCGTGGGGGAAAGGCGCCCGCCGGAACGGAAGACGGGGAGAAACCCCGCGCCCGCCATGGGCGGAATTGGAATCAGGGTGTAGATGGCGGTGGCCACGTTCACCGCCGTCACCATGGAAAAGACCCGGTCGTTCACCCCCCAGTTTTCCAGCACGAAGACGACGCTGGCGGAGATGGCCGCCAACAGCAGATTGGCCAGCGGACCCGCCAGCCGGCTGAGCACGAGAAAGGCCCGGGGCCGAGGAAACCGGTGGGCGTCGATGGGAACCCACTTGGGCCAGCCGACCCCGGCGAGCACGAAGGCCATCACGCCCAGCAAATCCAGGTGCAGAAAAAAATTGAAGTGAAGCCGTTGGCCCTTGTCCTCGTGGGCGTCGCCCAGCAGGGTGGCGGCCCAGCCCTGCCCTTCGGCGTTGAAGAGAACGGCCACCAGCACCGCCACGGGAAAGGCGAACAGATCGTCGATGAGGTGCGGACCCAGAAGCGGAAGAAAGGGAACGGGGGCGGCGGGTAGGCTCACCATGACTCCGGGGTTACGGGTTGTTGGACCGCATAAAAAAAACCGGAAGGCAGGATGTGGGGCCTGCCTTCCGGGCGGGAAAGCGTCCGACTTTTAGCGCCCCCCCGGCGGGGTGTCAAGGGGGACGCTTCGTTTCGGACGACGGGTCAGCTTTTGGCCATCTTCTGGATGGCGTCCACGACCTCGGGGTTGGCCAGGGTCATGGTGTCGCCCACGTCGCTGCCGCCGGAGATCGCGGCCAGGATGCGGCGCATGATCTTGCCGGACCGGGTCTTGGGCATGTCGGGCACGATCCAGACCTTGCGCGGCTTGGCGATGGGACCGATTTCCCTGATCAGGGTGTCGGAGACCTTCTTCTCCAACTCGGGCGAGGACTCGATGCCCGGCTTCATGGAGACGAATATGTCGGGCACCACGCCCTTGATGTCGTCCTTGACCGGGACCACCGCCGCCTCGGCGACCTCGGGGACCACCAGGGCCGCGGACTCCAGCTCCTTGGTGCCCAGCCGGTGGCCGGAGACGTTGATGACGTCGTCGATCCGGCCCAGGATGCGGACGTAGCCGTCCTCGGCCACCACGGCCGCGTCGCCGGTCATGTAGGGCCAGTCGCGCCAGTCCTTGCTTTTGGGGTCCTTGCAGTAGCGCTCGAAATACTGATTCACGAACCGCTCGCGGTTGCCCCAAATGGTCTGGAACATGCCCGGCCACGGATTCTGAATGCAGATATTGCCGGCGATGCCCTTGCCGTCGGGGACCACGTTGCCTTCGTCGTCGTAGACGATGGGATGGATGCCCGGCATGCCCGGTCCCGCGCTGCCCGGCTTCATGGGTTTGATGCCCGGCAGGGTGGAGCAGAGGAAGCCGCCGGTCTCGGTCTGCCACCAGGTGTCCACGATGGCCGCCTTGCCCTTGCCGACGACCTCGTAGTACCAGCGCCAGACCTCCGGTTCGATGGGCTCGCCCACGGTGGTCATGTGCTTGAAGTTGTAGTCGTACTTGGCCGGCTCGTCGGGGCCGATCTTCCGCAGCGCCCGGATGGCGGTGGGGGCGGTGTGGAAGATGTTGACGCCGAGGTCCTGGGCGATTCGCCAGCAGCGGCCCGCGTCGGGATAGTTGGGAATGCCTTCATAGACCACCGTGGAGGCGCACAGCGCCAGCGGGCCGTAGACGATGTAGGAGTGGCCGGTGATCCAGCCGATGTCGGCCATGCACCAGTAGACGTCTTCCGGGTGGATGTCCTGGACGTATTTGGAGGTGCCGGTCACGTAGGCCAGGTAGCCGCCGGTGCCGTGCTGGGCGCCCTTGGGCTTGCCGGTGGTGCCGGAGGTGTACATCAAAAACAGCGGGGCCTCGGCCGGCATGGGGACCGGATCGATGCGACGGCCGTAGTAGTCTTTCAGCAGGTCGTTGACGAAGACGTCGCGGCCGTCCACCATCGGCGTCTGGGCCGAATACTTGCCCGGATACCGCTGCCAGACGAGGACTTTCTTGAGCTTCTGGCCTTCCTTGGCCGCCTCGTCCGCGGCGATGTCGGCTTTTTCCTTGTGGTCCAGCAGCTTGCCGCCCCGGTAGTAGCTGTCCATGGTGATCAGGTATTCGGAGCCGGAATCGACCACCCGGTCGGCCGCCGCCTTGCCGGAGAAGCCGCCGAAGACCTGGGAGTGGATGACGCCCAATCGGGCGCAGGCGAGCATGGTGATGGGCAGCTCGGGCGCCATGGGCATGTGCAGGGTGACCCGGTCGCCGGCCTTGAGGCCGCAGTAGTCCTGAAGCACCGCCGCGAACTCGTTCACCCGGACCCAGAGTTCCTGGTAGGTGATGTGCTCGACCTTCTCCTCTTCCAGCTCGGGCACGAAGTGGATGGCGGTCTTGTTGGCGTTTTTGGCCAAATGCCGGTCCACGCAGTTGTAGGAGGCGTTGATCTTGCCGCCCACGAACCACTTGAAGCAGGGCGCGTCGCTGGTGTCGAGGATGGTGTGCCAGTACTCGTCCCAGTCCAGCAGATCGGCATATTCCTTGAAGCAGTTGGGGAAATTGTCCAGGCTGAACCGGTCGTAGATCTTGGGATCGGTCATGTTGGCCTGGGCGATGAATTCGGGCGTGGGGGGAATCATGCCCTCTTCCTGCCAATGGACGGCGATCTGGGCTTCGGACGTTTCGGTGGCTTCGCGTTTGGTTTTTTCAGCCATGGGTACGCTCCTCTTTGCGTCGGGTAAAATGGGGGAAAACAGGCCCCGGCCGGCGGAGACGCCGCCGGAGCCGTTGGAACGAATTCAGATGAATCCCATCGCGGTTCTTATGCCTCGGACGGGGCCGCTTCGCCCACCGCGTAGGGTCGTTTGGTAACCCGGGCCAGGATCACCGCCGCCACCAGCAATGCGCCGGAGATGTAAAAGGCGTTGTCGAGGCTGCCGGTCATGTCTTCGATGGTGCCGCCGAGGCGGGCCATGAAAAAGCCCGCGCCCCAGCCGATGAAGACCAGCCCGTAGTTGAAACCGAGGTTTTTGGCGCCGAAGAAGTCGGCGGTGAAAGACGGCATCAGGGAGAGGCCGCCGCCGTACTGCCAGTAACCCACGCCCACCACGATGAAGAGCAGGAACAGATTTTGGGAGGCGATGACGAAGGGCAGGGAAAACATGCAAAGGGCCGAGGCGCCGCAGTTGAGGGTGTAGGCGTTCAGCCGACCGATTTTGTCGGAATAGGCGCCGGTGCCCACCCGGCCGAAGGCGTTGACCAGACCGCCGAAGCTCACGATGAGCCAGGCGTTTTGCGCGAAAAAGGGAATGTCCTGGGAGGCGGTTCGCATCAGGCCGGCCGCGTTGGCGATAATCAGCAAACCGGACTGGGTGGTGAGCATGAACATGATGGCCAGCGCGTAAAACTGCCAGGTTTTGATCATCTCCCCGGCTTCCCAGTCGTGCTTCGTGGTGGCCGCGGCCTGTTTCGCCGTTTGGGCCACCCGGGCGGCGGGGGGCGTGTAATCGGCCGGGGGCGGCTTCAAAAACTGTCCGGCGATTACGATGACCACCGCGAAAAAGGCGCCCAGCCCAACGAAGCTGCCGGTGATGCCGTAATTGTTCAACAGAACCCGGCCCAGCGGGGCGATGTAGAGGGCCGCGCCGCCGTAGCCGCCCACCACCAGGCCGGCGATGAGGCCGCGTCGATGGGGGCCGAACCATTTGAGGGCCGCCGGGGTGGGCGCGGCGTAGCCGATGCCCATGCCGATGCCGCCGATGATGCCGAAGCCCAGAATCAGGCCGGCGTAGCTTTTCATGAGCCCCGCGATGATGCAGCCCGCCGCCAGACCCAGGCCGCCCGCCACCGCGCCGAATTTGGGGCTGATCCGGTCCTGGATCCGGCCGCCGGGGATCATCATCAGGGCGAACAAAATGACGCACAGGGAAAACGGCGTGGAGGCCTGGGCGTTGTTCAGGTAAATCCAGCCTTCGTTGACCCCGGTCATGCCCTGTCCCTCGAGGTCGGTGTTGACCAGCGCCGATTTCCAGATGCTCCAGGCGTACAAAATGCCGAGACAAAGATTGATGGCCGTACCGGCGAACGTGGTGACCCACGCCTGGGTTGGTACTTTGACGTGTTCTTCGGACATTTGCGTTTCCTCCTTCGGGTCCGGTTTTTCCGGCCCCCCCAATGGTGTCTCGTGGAGGCCAGGCCCGTCCCGGCCTCGTTCCATTCGGCGTTCTTACCCAAATATCGGCGTTTTCTCCTCCTTATGGGTTGGGGTGCGGTTCAACCGGAAATGATTTCAACTATATATCTTGGATACCGCCGTCGGAAATCAGGGTTGCCCCTCGCCCGAAGCGGTGATTCCCCGTTGAAAGATGTCGAAAGCCGTCTCCAGGGTGCTTTCGAGATATTCCTTGTCGGTATCGATCATTCGTTTGCTTTCTTCCCAGAGCACCACCCCGGAAAACAGGGCCCAGGCGATGTCGGCCAGCATCGCGGGAGGGATTTCCCGGATGTTTCCGTCCCGGACGCCCGGCTCGAAAACCTTGGCCAGCGTCCGCAGCGATTTTTCCGAGAGATTTCGGATTTCTTCCAGCAGGTCCTCCGAAAGGTTCCGCATGGTGTCGCTGGATTGCAGGTGGAACAGATTGACCAGCATGGTCGGGTCGAACCGGTAGACGTCCAGCATGGCGACCTTCAGGGCCTCCAGCCGTTCATGGACCCCCTGGTCGGCGGTGGTGGCGATGACGTGTTCCAACCGCAGGTTGAGGTATTGCAGGACTCGAATGAAAAGGGAGGAAAACAGTTCGTCTTTGTTCCGGAAATACAGGTACAGGGTGCCGGCGCTCAGTTCGGCCTCCCGGGCGATGTCTTCCATGGTCGCGCCGGAAAAACCGTTGGACGAGAAGACCCGCTTGGCCGCCACCAGAATCTGCTGGCGCCGTCGTTCCCGTTCCCGCTGTTTTCGTTCCCGTATCCCCATAATTAGATGAACGCCATTTATTTGTTTGTTGACTATATGGAATATTTTTGGAGGTTAGTCAAGGAGAAATTGTTTATTTTTTTCAATTTGCGCATAGCTCCTGCGAGATGTTCATTATTATTGTCTGGAATTAGGAACTTAACGGCAAGTATTTTGTGAGTCCAAAAAAGATTTCTCCCGACAAAAACGATCCGGTCTCTTCGGTCCCCTTTGCGAGTTTCCCCGGTAAAATGGTATGGGTATCCAACCCCCAACGAAAAGAGGTTCAACATGCTGACGCGGTTCCGACGCGTGCTGGAAAAAAGTCTGGCGGTGCTGGGCGGGCTGGTGCTGGTATGGGTGGCGGTGGCGGCCGTCTCCTTCTGGGTTCGGCGGGAGTCTCTGCCGGATCGGTTTCTGGTGACGCTGCACCTTTCCGGAGATCTGGAGGAGCAGTCCTCGGACGATCCCGGGGCCCGGTTTTTCCGGGGCGATCCGCTGACGGCGCGGGAGGTGGTGGCCGCGCTGGAGCGGGCCGCCGAGGACGACCGGGTCCAGGGCGTTTTGTTCCGGCTCGCGGGCGTCGGGATGGGGTTCGGCCAGTTGCAGGAACTTCGGGACGCGGTGCTGGCCTTCCGCGAATCGGGCAAGGCGGCGGTGGCCTTCGCCGACACCTTTGGCGAGTTCGGGCCGGGCAACGGCGGCTACTACCTGGCCACCGCCTTCGACGAGATCGCCATGCAGCCTTCCGGAGACGTGGGCATCACCGGCCTTTCGGCCCGCACCCAGTTTTTTCGCGGAACCTTGGACAAGCTGGGCATCGTCCCCCGGCTGGACGGTCGGGAGGAATACAAGACCTTTAAGAACACCTTCACCGAGACCGAATTCACGGAGCCGCACCGGGAATCCCTGGAAACGGTGATGGGAAGCCTGTTCGGCCAGATGGTCCGGGCGATCGCCGACGCCCGGGGGCTGACGGAAGAGGAGGTCCGGGATCTGATGGACAAGGCCCCCCTCTCCGCAGAGGCGGCCCGGGACGCCGGTCTGCTGGATCGGCTGGCCTACTGGGACCAGGTGCGGGAGGCGCTGCGGGAACGGTTGGGCGAAACGCCCCGGGGCGTGGATTTGGCGAGCTATCTTCGCCGGGTCGGCGACCCGTACGACGAGGGTCCCGAGCTGGCGTTGATCGTGGCCGAAGGCGGCATTCGGCGGGGTCGAAGCGGCTACAACCCGCTGACCGACGAGCTGATTCTGGGATCGGAGACGGTGGCGGGCGCCATTCGATCCGCCGCGGACGACGAGGACGTCCGGGGGATTCTGCTGCGGGTCAACAGCCCGGGCGGTTCCTACATCGGCTCGGACACCATTTGGCGGGAAGTGGTTCGGGCCGAAAGCCTGGGAAAACCGGTGGTGGTGTCCATGGCCGACGTGGCCGGCTCCGGCGGCTATTTCATCGCCATTCCGGCCCACCGAATCGTGGCGCATCCCGGCACCATCACCGGCTCCATCGGGGTCTTCGCGGGAAAGTTCATCACCCGGGAATTCTGGAACCGGCTGGGCGTGACCTTCGACGAGCTGCACACCTCGGAAAACGGCGACTTTTGGAGCCCGGTGAAGGATTACGACGAGGACCAGTGGCGTCAATTTCAGACCTGGCTGGACCGGGCCTACGACGATTTCACCGGCAAGGTGGCCCAAGGCCGGAATCTGAGCCCGGAGCGGGTGAAGGAGATCGCCAAGGGGCGGATCTGGACCGGCGAGGACGCCCTGGCCCTGGGGCTGGTGGACGCGCTGGGCGGCTATCCCCGGGCGTTGGAATTGTTAAAGGAGGCCGCGGACATCGACTCCGACGCCTCGGTTCATCTGCGCCCGTTTCCCCGGCCCCGCTCCCTTTTGGCGGCGCTTTTGAGCGGGGAGGTCGCGCTGGGTCCTTCGGTGGATCGGGCGTTGGCCCCGGCGCGTCCCCTGTTCCGAATGCTGGACGCGGTCTCCGATCCCCGGAGGGACCAGCGGCTGCGGACGCCGCCGGGCGGGATTCTCCGCGCTCCGGAGGATTGGTAGCTTTTTCCTCGACGGCCAGTCAACAAGGAGTTCCGCCCCATGACCGACCCCTCCCCTTCCCGCGCCGATTCGTCCCCCGATTCGGAGGAGGAATCGGCCGGCGACGCTTCGGGCGCCGGCAAGGCCAACTCGGGAGAAACGAACGAGGCCCAATTTCGCCTTCTGGCGGAAAACGCCCCCGACGTTATCGTGCGACTGGACCGGGAATTGCGGTACCTGTACGTGAACCCGGCGGTGAAAGAGGCTACCGGAATCGCCTCCGACCAATTTATCGGCCGAACCAAGAGGGAATTGGGCCTGCCCGAAGAAATGTGCGAATTTTTGGACAGGGAATTGGAAAAGTCATTCGAAACCGGGAAACGACGGAGTGGAAGACAACACCACGGTGGCCAAGGACTTTCGGCAAAACCTGGAAGGTTTGGGATACGGGGTGCCGGCCGTGGCGGCCACGGGCCAGGAATCCATTGAAGAGGCCGAAAGCAAGCAGCCCGACGCGGTGCTGATGGACGTCATGCTCCGCAACCGCCGCACCGAACTGGAACTCTACCGCCTCCTGGCCGGCGACGCCGCCTTCAAGGCGTCCATGCGCGAGAGCTTGCGGCGGGTGTTGGAGAGTCGGGGGTGATTTTCAGGAAGGTATGGGGAAAAAGCGATACCCAAGGAGACCTCTAATTCCATGGATAAGCCATCGGTCTATA
>CAYFVR010000145.1:0-11893 GCA_964346545.1 uncultured Desulfobacterales bacterium
GGGGGGGCAGGGGGGTGTCTGGACTTCGGTATCGGTATTTTTGCAAACCGCCTAAGGCGGGAATTTCCATCGACGCCACGACATTGCCTTGATCGGCCTGGAAATTGTTGGGTTACGCTCCGCTAACCCAACCTACATGTGCGGGTCAAATCGCATTCAAAGATGTAGGTCGGGTTAGCGAAGCGTAACCCGACAACCCCCGTCGATTGGGAATAAGGCGATTTGCCGAACGATCGCGATTCGGACCTTGCCTTGCATTTTTCAAAATTTCTCCATTGCACGAAATTCCTTCCCACGCGATCTCTGGTGGGCACAAATAACGTTCATATGATGGCGAACCCCAAACCATCAACAATCATCTTCATGCGATCCGCACGGACAGCGTCTCAAGAAAATAAAACTTTTCGATAAAATTCATTTACTTGGATTTCCAAATCGATAGAAACAAGGTGAAGTCTATCGCCTTCTTTCAAAATTTCCACCTCCCACTTTTCCCCCGCCCGCCGATAAATCCAAACTTCGATTTTCTTTTGACTTACCAAAACATATTCTACCAAAGTCGGAATTCCAAGGTAATTCTCCAGCTTGTTTCCCCGGTCAAAAATTTTTGTTGATTCCGACAAAACCTCAACAACGAGTATTGGCTTTTCCTTCACCAACTCGTCGTTATCCTCCGGATCGCATTTCACGAAAACATCCGGATAGTAACAATCCAAACCGGCCGACAATTTCATGTCGCTTGAATAAACATCGCATGGAGATTCAAGCAGATGATTGGCAATATTCCGATAGATGTTGCCGGTTATCTTCACATGATTCTCTCTGGCGCCCGCCATGGCATAGATTTCACCATCAACCAATTCGTGCTTGGTATCCGCTCTTTCCTCCAATAACAGGTATTCATCTTTTGTGAATAATTTCTTTTGAGGTAATCCCATTTGTCTCTTCTTTCCATCTCGGTATCAATTGGCACCGGCAGTTTTTCCCCTTCTGCATTTCATTGCAAGTTATGGGAAATTATCAAAAAAACCTTTGGGACCAAACCATAGTTGACAGAAGAACCAACCTTGAAAATTCGCAAAAGATGGCCCAGTCACTCAACCGGCCTTTTCGCCGTTTGGATCGATCATTCAATGGCTTCAGAGCTAATCATGTCGCCGCGAAGGAGATCATTCACAACCGAATTCATGTCGGTCCCCTTTTTCCGTGCTATTTTTTCTATAAACTCCTTGACCTCACCTTCGAGGTAAATCGGCAAATTCAATTGGATATCGGGGCGATAGAACTTCCCCCTTTCTCCTTTTGAAAAATCGTACTCTTCTCTCATTGTTGCCCTCCATATGAATGAATTTCTATCGTGGTTGCTTTACGGCTTGAAAAGATTCGTATTGTCGCATTGTTTGAATTCTTTTCCCGAAATGTATGGCATACAAGCAACATTCTGCCGTTCTTGGATATGCCTAAAGTGACCCACCGATCTTCATTCTCGCTATGGTCTGGATCATATATGGTAACCGCCATTGGATCAAGAAATACGGTTGCTGCCTCTTCAAAATCGATCCCATGCTTCCGCAAATTATGGTGAGCCTTTGGAGGATCCCATTCAAAATCGTAATTCAATGCCAAAATCACACCTCGGTATCGGAAGAACGTCTAACATCGCCGGGCCGTTGCCGAAGGCTCTCGACCCGAAAGCGACCCGGTCGGCGATTTCGTCGGATGCGTTTGTTCGTGGTTTTTCGGCGTCCATACCGGACGATCCGGTCCAGCTTGTCGGCGGGCCGCGTCTTCTGAAATCGCGAAAATATCGCCTCCGAACCGGTCGGAAATCTCGCGGCGAGTTCGGAGAATCTCTTCGATGGTCGAATCAGTCATTTTCCGTGGCCTTCTCCAACATCTCCTCGGGAGTTCAAATGATTAGAATCGGAATGCCCAACTCCCAACTCCTAAAACTTCCTCTTTATCTCTTCATGAACCGATTGCCATTCATGAAGATTTTGTTCGCCTGCTTGGTATTCTTTGTATCTCCTGTCCGTTTGGCAAACGAGGAAGAATCAATCGCCAGTTTCAAAAATCAGCCTCGCGCTCTTCCAAAGTGGCCGAAGATAGATCGCCTCCTTTAATCTCCAAACGATTCCCCGGCTTTTTCCAGGACGGCGTCCGGACAATTTCGTCCCGAAAGGGAGAAATTCCGGCAACGGGTTTCCCGCGACGCAACAGGATAAAGGTTCCCTCCCCCCTCGGAGATGAAGCTCGAAGCCTTTTTGCGAAAATCCGTGAATGTAATGGTTTTCATGATAACGCCTCCTTGCTTGCCCATCCAAGTGTACAATCAGATGGGCAGATGGTCAATCATTGCGCCCCGGTTCTGGAACCCGTGATGTAGGAGATGGCGTCGACCGCCCCCCCTACTCATTAATCCCATACACCTTCAACTTATTCTGCAACGTCCGTCGGCTGATCCCCAAAATCTCGGCGGCCTTCGTCCGATTCCCCTCCACCTCCTCCAGCGTCTGAAGGATCATCTGCCGCTCCATCTCTTTCAAGGACCGCCCCACCGGCGGCGCGTCCGACGCCTCATCCAAAACCTCGCCTTCCGATACCGGCTCCGGATCAACCGCTCGAACCGCGTCCGGCAAATCCTCCGGGACGATCCGCTCCCCCCGGGCCAGGATCACCGCCCGCTCCACCGCGTTTTCCAGCTCGCGCACGTTCCCCGGCCAGCCGTAGCGCATCAGCAGGTCGGCGGCCCGGGGGCTGAAGGCGGTGATTTGCCGCCGGTTTTTCTCCGCGAATCCCTTCAAAAACCGATCCGCCAGCGGCAGAATGTCCTCCCGCCGATCCCGCAGCGGCGGCATGTCCAACGTCACCACGTTCAGCCGGTAAAACAGGTCCTCCCGGAACCGGCCGGCGGCGATCTCCGCCTCCAAATCCCGGTTGGTGGCGGCGATGATCCGCACGTCCACCGTCACCGTGGCCGCCGCCCCCAGCGGCTCGAAGCTCTGCTCCTGGAGCGCCCGCAGCAGCTTGGCCTGGGTGGCCGGGGCCAGCTCGCCGATCTCGTCCAAAAACACCGTCCCGGTGTGGGCCTGGCGGAACCGCCCCGGCTTTTTCGCCGTGGCCCCGGTAAACGCGCCCCGCTCGTGGCCGAAGAGTTCGCTTTCCAGCAGCGTCTCCGGCAGGGCCGCGCAGTTCACCGGCACAAACGGCCGCTCCCGCCGGTCGCTACTTTCGTGGATGGCCTCGGCGATCAACCCCTTGCCGGTCCCGCTTTCCCCCAGGATCAGCACCGTGGCGTCGCTGGGCGCGACCAGGGACGCCGTCTCGAACACCTTCCGCATGGCCGGGCTGCGGCCCACGATCCGGTCGAAGCCGGATCGGTCCGCCAGCCGTTCCCGCAGATTCCGATTCTCGTCTTCCAGCCGGCGGTGGCGGAGCGCCTTTTCCACCAGCAGCTTCAGCTCCTCCACGTCCAGCGGCTTGGTCAGGTAGTCGTAGGCCCCGGCCTTGAGCGCCTCCACGGCGGTGCCCACGCTGGCGTAGGCGGTCATGACGACCACCGGAATGCCGGGACTCCGACGGTGGATTTCCGCCTGGGCGGTCAGGCCGTCCATTCGGGCCATGCGCACGTCCATCAGCACCAGATCGTAAAACCGATCCGCCACCGCCGCCACGGCCTCCTCCCCGTCCGCGGCCAGTCGGACGCGGTATCCCTCCTCGGTCAGCACCGCCTCCAACATGCGGCGATGGGCCGCGTCGTCGTCCACCACCAGCACCCGGGCCGGTTTCATGCGTCCTCCGTTTCCGACGGTTCCGGAGATTTCCCCGTTTTCTCCGAGCCCGCCTTTTTCTCCATTTCGGGCGATTCCACCAACGTCCTCCCCCCTTCGGATTCCCCCGGCGCCGAAACCATTTCCGCCTCCGGCGGAAAAACCGTAAACCGGCAACCCCGATCGCTTCCCGGAACCGGGCTTTCCAGCCGAATTTCCCCGCCGTGGGCCTCCACGATCTTCCGGACGATGGCCAGCCCCAGCCCGGTGCCCTTCTCCCGGGTGGTGAAAAAGGGATCGAAAATCCGTTCCGCCTGGTCGTCGGGAATGCCGGGGCCGTCGTCCGCCACCCAAAACCGGACGCCGCCGTCCCGTTCCGCGCCCACCGTCACGGTTCCACCGTCCGGAACCGCCTGCAAGGCGTTGAGGCAAAGATTCAGCAGCACCTGGGTCATTTGATTGGGGTCCAGGGGAACGGAACCGATCGTTTCTTCCACCTCCCGGCGAAGGGCCACGCCCCGAGCCTCCGCGTCGCCTTCCACCAGCCGCAGGGTATGGTCGATCAGCTCGGCGGGGTCGGTGGGGATCGGCTCCGGCTCCAGCGGCCGGGCGAAGGTGAGCAGGTCGGTCACCACGCCGTTGATCCGGTCGATCTCCTTCACCATGATCCCGGCGTATTCGTGCTCCCGGGGCCGATCTCGAAGCTGATGGCCCAGAAACTGGGCGAACCCCCGGATGGAGCTGAGGGGATTGCGGATTTCGTGGGCCACCGACGCGGCCATCCGGCCCAGGGCCGCCAGCCGCTCGTGCCGGCGGACCCGGGCCTCCAGCCGTTTGATCTCCCGGAGATCCCGCAGCAGCAACACCGCGCCCGAGGGTCGATCGGTCCGATCCCCCGGCCCCGGCAAGGGCGTGACGCTGAGCGACAGCGGCACCGATTCCCCGGCGGGGGTGCGGTGGGCGATTTCCCGGTCCAGCACCGGCGCCCCGGTTTCCAGGGTCCGGCGGAAACCGGCGGCGTTGGGATCGATCCATCGGGCGATGTCCGAATCCAACAGGGTCGCTCCGGGGACCCCCAGCAGCTCCACGGCGAGCTGGTTGAAGGTGAGCGCCCGGCCGTCGGAATCGACGCCCACCAGCCCGTTGGCCATGCCGTCCACCACCCGACGGGTATAGTCCCGGGCCATCCGGAGGTCTTGGTTGATCCGATGATAGCGGTGAATCACGAAGATGAAAAAGACCGCGCCGGCGGCCAGGGCGACCAAGATGGCGGCCATGATGATGGCATGATGAAAATCCTCCGCCCGGGCCTGCTCGTAGGTGGCCAGGGTCAAGCCCAGAAACAGGCGCATGTCCCGGCTCCCCTCGGGAATGGCCATGGGGCCGTGACCCATCCCAACGTTCCCGGAAAAGGGCGCGAACCGCTTGGCGATTTCATACAGCGGCGGACCTTCCGGCGGGGTTCGAAGCTGGCTGGCCACCCCGCCGGGCGGAATGTCCGGATTCCATGGCGCGGGCTTGCCGTCCCAAACGGGGTTGGAATGGTGAACGATGATCCCGTCCGCGGCGGCCAGATAAATGAAGGCGATGTCCTCGCCTCTGCCCATTTCCTCCACCAGCCGGGCGATGGCGTCTTCCCGCCAGCGCTGGGTCATCACCCAGGTCCGGGTCCCGGCTTCCAAGGCATGCAGCGTGGTTACGCCCTGATGATGGACGAACCGCAAGGCATTGGCGCGGGCCCGATCCAGGTTGCGATAGGTGGAAACCCCGATGAACACCAGCAGCAGCAGGACCACGCCCACGATGGCGACGGCGGGCAGATACAACCGGCGCGGAGAAAAAACTTGCGTTTCGAAGCTCATTTTCCTCCCCCGAAATGGTTTCCCGGATGGCGGATCGGGACCGTAACAATCATCGCACCGCGTCTCGAAGACCCCACCATACCGCGCAATTTTTTCGCGTTGCAAGGAGGTGGGAGCAAGCAGGTGCGCAAATTTTTCACTCTGATTCCCACGCGGATCGAAAACCGCGTTCAACCCAAGCGTCTCAAAATCTGGGCGACCCCGGTTGAACCTTTTTTGAATCCGTCCTACTTTAGTGATTTAAACGTTTTCGGCCGATCCAAGCCAAGCTGGACGGCCATCTGGAAGCCGACCGAACGGAACATCAGGTCGGCGTCCACCTCAACCCGAACCCCGAGAGGTTTTTCATGATGCAACGCGCGGTACTGTTCATACTGATTCTTGGATTGACTCTTTTTGGAAGCCCCTTCGCCTTCGCCCAGGACGACGGCCAGGCCCCCCGCCCGATGTCTGGACAATCCTACGACCAGAGCGACCAATCGAACAACCCCGGCATGGGCCGTCACATGGGCCGTCACATGGGCCGTCACGGCGGCAAGGGGAAGATGGGCGGCATGCACGGAAAAGGCCCGGGTCCCCACCGGGAGATGCACGGCCAGGGCGGCGGCATGCGTGGCGATTGCCCGAAGATGGGCGGCATGAAGCACGGCAGGGGCGGACGACGGGGCATGGGACATGGCGGCTCCGGCAAGGGCATGGGCGGCGGCCTGATGGGTCCGCTCCACCGTTGGTTTTTCGGCCTGATGGAAGCCCGCCCCCAGTTGGGATTGACCGACGACCAGATGACGAAGCTGGACGACGCCATGACCGCCCATCAGAAGTTCGCCATTCGGCAGCAGGCCGACATCCGGACCACCAAAATCGACCTGAAGGCGGTGTTGCGCCGCAAGCCGCTGGACCTCGCCAAGGCCCAGCAACTGATCCAGCAAATGGCCACCCAGAAGGGCGAGCTGCAAAGCGAAGGCATTCAGTTGTACGACACGGTCTGGAACATGCTGTCCGAACAACAACGCGCCTCGGTCACCTCCCGACTGGGATCCCCGTTTCCGGGTCCCTGGGACGGCGGCTGGAAAGGCTATCTCGGATCGGACGCCACCGACATGGATGAAGCCGAGGACGACGATTCGGGCCACGGTGAACATCACGACCCGGGCGATGAAAACGAAGGCCACTCGGAAACCTGATCCTATCCGCCTCAAATTGACCGGATCGGGCCGGAATTGAACGGCTCGATCCGGTTTTTTTTAGCCAGAGGATGCTTCAACCAAGAGTCCATCCTCCGCAACCCCTGAAGGGATAAACGGTCTTTGCTCTCCTTTACCAGCCTTCAGCAACGCCTCGCCGTGATTCTGCTGCTCCCCGTGAGCCTGCTTCTGGTGGGCATGGGCGCCGCCGGATTCCTTCACGCCCGCCGCAGCCTATTGGACCAATGGACCGAGGCGACCGTTCTCAAGCTCCAGCGGGCGGCCCACCACGTGGACATGCGGCTGGCCCGGCCCAAGGAATGGATGCGGATGTTCCACGAAGTCGGGCGGCAAGCCAACGCCCGGGCGGTGCAAAAAGCCATTTTGGATCAGCTTCGGGCGGTGGAAGGCGTGGCGCGGGTCGATCTGGAATGGACCGATCCACGAACGCGGGAAGCCTGGGCCGCCGGGGCGAACGGCCGAATGGGAATGCACATGGGGATGAACGGGGATTGGCCGATGATGGGCCAATGGCGGGAATCGGTGGCCGAGGTCACGCCGCCCCGGTACGACCCGGCGGTGGACGGGGAAACCGTCTCTCTGGTCTCCGAGCTGGTGGACGCCGAAGGTGGAACCCTGGGGCGGCTGGAAGTGGCCCTTCGCTTCGATTTTCTGGTGGACGCCGTGGTGGATTCCGGCTGGTGGCAGGAACATCAGGCGTTTCTGGTGGATCGGATCGGCCGGGTTCTCACCGACAATCTGCCCAAGCACCGAAGCCAATTCACCGAAACCCACGAACAGCTGGAAGAACGAACCCTCGCGGCGCTGCGGAAGCGAAATTCCGGAACGGTCCTCGGCGAGGGCCGTCCCCCGGATCGGGTCAGCGGCTTCTACCGGCTGCACGAAGCGCCCTGGAGCCTGGTCATCATCGCGCCGGGAGATCGGATTCTCGG
The DNA here is from genome assembly GCA_964346545.1 of uncultured Desulfobacterales bacterium. Classification (GTDB taxonomy): domain Bacteria; phylum Desulfobacterota; class Desulfobacteria; order Desulfobacterales; family Desulfococcaceae; genus CAYFVR01. The sequence continues at coordinate 7,770 of CAYFVR010000145.1, forward strand.
AAACGTGGTGGGCTTCCGGAACGCATACATCCTCATCGGCGGCGGGTTCATCCTGGTCATTCTGCTGCTGATACGTTTTGCCGGGGGACGAATCGTCTCCTCGGTGCGGGAAATCTCCGACGCGGCCGGCCGGGTGGCCGACGGGGAATACGAAAATCCGCTGCCGGTGAAAGACCGGGACGAAATCGGCGAGCTGACCCGGAGCTTCAACCGAATGATGGCGCACCTGAAGGAACGGGACCGGCTGAAGACCTCCATCAACCTGGCGCGAGAAGTGCAACAGAATCTGCTGCCCACCGAGGGACTGCGCCGTCCCGGCCTGGAAATCCTCGGCCGCAGCCTCTACTGCGACGAAACCGGCGGGGATTACTACGACATCGTCCGGCTGCCGGAGCTGGGAAGCCGGGTGGCCGTGGCGGTGGGCGACGTGGTGGGCCACGGGATTTCCGCCGCCCTGCTGATGACCACGGTTCGGGCCTTGCTCCGAAGCCGGCTGGCGGGGCCGGGCGATCTGGCCGACGTGGTCGGCGACGTGAACCGCCATTTGTGCCGGGACACCGAGGAAAACGGCGCGTTCATGTCGCTCTTCCTCATGACGGCGGACCCGGAACGAAGCGAAATCCGCTGGGTCCGGGCCGGACACGATCCGGCCTGGGTGTACGATCCGGAATCGGATTCCTTCGAGCTGCTGGCCGGGGAAGGCATGGTCTTGGGCGTGGACCCGGAAACGCCCTACACCGAAAGCCGATATCCGGGCTGGACGCCCGGCAAACGGGTGATCGTCGGCACCGACGGCATTTGGGAGGCGGAGGGCCCGGACGGAACGCGGTTCGGCAAGGAACGGCTGGAGACGGTCATCCGGGAAGCGCCGGACAAATCCCCGGAGGCGCTCATTCAAGCGGTGTTTTCCGCGCTCCGAGATTTCCGGGAATCGGTCCCCCAGGCCGACGACGCCACGCTGGTGGTGGCCGCCCGACATCCAAACGGGGCGTCCGATTCCACCGCGTAATTTTTTCGCGGTGGATTCACCCGAACTCGTCGAGTTCCACCCAAAAGTACGGCCGGCGCGTCTTTCGACGCAATGGCACCCTTCTTGCTAAAATCTATCAAACGACCGACCGACTTCCACCGGGAGACATGGATGGCGAATCCGAACCTCCACAAATTGCCGCTCGGCCGTTCCGTTTGGGCCGGGATGATGCTCCTCCTCGCCTTGTCTGGGAACATTTCCGCCCAGGAGGGGGCCGGACCGAATTCGCTGGGGACCGCCCTCACGTTGCCGGAGCTGGTGGCGCGGGCGTACGAAAACAATCCATCCATCCGCGCCGCACGGGCCGAATGGCGGGCGAACATCGAACGATACCGTGTGACCACCGGCCTGCCCGATCCCCAGTTCATGGTCACCTACTTTCCGGAACCCATCGAAACCCGGCTCGGCCCCCAAGATTGGAACGCGGTGCTCTCCCAGCCGATCCCCTTTCCCGGCAAACTGGGCAAGGCGGGCGAGGTGGTCCAGAAAGACGCGGAAATGGCCCGGTTAAAGCTGGACCAGACCCATCGGGACGTGGCCCTCTCCCTGGCCGAATCCTTTTACGAACTTTACTACATCGACCGGGCCCGGGAAATCGCCGCCGCCAATCGGCGGTTGCTGAACGAACTGGAGGCCGCCGCCGAATCGGCCTACGCCCAAGACCGAACCGCCCTGACCGACATGGTCAAGGCCCAGTCCCAGGCCGGCCAAATTCAGTACGATATCCTCCTGCTGGAAGAGCTGGCCCAGACCGAACGCGCCCGCATCAACGGCATCCTCAACCGCTCGGCCGAAGCGCCGCTGGGGCCTGCGCAATCGGCCCCGACGCCCCGGCTGGCCCGTTCTCTTCCGGAAATTTACGCCATGGCCGAAGAGCGGGAGGAATCCATCCGACGCGCCGGGCTGGCCGTGGAAAAGGCCGAGGCGAAAATGGACTTGGCCCGGTACGAAAACTATCCGGATTTCAAGGCGGGACTTTTCTACGCGGGGATCGGAGACCCGGACGTGCCCTCGCCGCCCCCCAACGCGGGGGACGACGCCTTCGGGGTGCAGGTGGGCGTCAGCATTCCCATCTGGTTTGGGAAAAACCGGGGCCGGATGGGGCAAGCCCGCGCCATGGCCGAAAAGGCAAAGGCGGAGCGGGAAAACCGGGTCAACGAAGTGCGGACGAACATCCGCTCCGTCTACTTCCGGGTGCGCAACGCCGAGCGGCTGATGGCCCTCTACCGGGACGACCTGTTGCCCCAGGCGCTGTCCGCGCTGGAGTCGGCGGAAACCTGGTTCCGGGAGGAGCAGGGTTCGTTTTCCAACGTGGTGGAAGCCCAGGCCGTGGCCTACAATTTCCAGCTCGCCCTGGCCCGCGCCCACGCCGACCACGGCAAAGCCTTCGCCCGGCTGGAACGGCTGGCGGGCGGGTCGCTGCGGCAGGAACATCCGGAGGAAGACGCACAATGATCCGTCCATTCACGCGACAAACCGTCCGGAAAGAAATGGCTCTTCGCGCCCTTGCCGGATTCCATCGACCGAAAATCCGGAAAAGGGCCGGCGGCTTCTGGGGCTTACTGTTCGCCGGCCTAATGACGGTTGCTCCCGCCCACGCGGGCTACCGCGACATGATGGAATCGCTGGAATCCTACCAGCCGCCCGCGCCGGTGCTGGAAGGGGCGAAATCGGAAGGAACCGATCCGGCGAGGATGGATTTGGACGCGGTTCAGCCCGACGAATCCGGAGCAACACTTCGAAAATCGCGGATGAATCGGGAAACCTCATCCGTCGGGAAAAATGAACGCCCAGCGGAGGGAACCTTCTTCCAACCTTCCGCCGACCGCATGGAAAAATGGAAATCGGCGGCCGACGATCCCGCCGCTGCGGCCTCGGCGTTGCGAGGCGCGTTCTCCCTCCCCGACCTGGAAACCCTGGCGCTGCTCCGCAATCCCGGCATCCAAGCGGCCAAGGCGGAACACCGGGCCGTCCTTGCCCAATTCAGCCAGATCGAACGGGTGGACGCCGTGCTCGGCCGCTACTCCGCCTTCACCGAATCGCTGACGACCGGGGTCGGCCCGATGACCGGCATGAGCCGCGAGGTCACAAACCAGTTTCCCTTCCCCGGGGTCACGGCGCTCAAGGGCCAGGCGGTGGACGCGGCGGCCCGGGCGGCCCGGGAGGAACTTTCCGCCGCCCGCATGGACGCGGTCACCGGCGTCCGGAAAATTTTCTGGAATCTGCGCTTCATCGGCCGGGCCCGCCAAATCGAAGCGGAAACCATGGAATTGCTGGACCGGCTGGAATCGGCGGCCGATTCCCTCTACCGATCCGGGAAAACCAGTTTCCAGGACGTGGTTCGAATCACCATCCGCCGGAAACGGCTGGCCGAGGAAATCGTCACGCTACGGGAGCGGGAACGCAACCTGGAGGCGCGGCTTTTGCAGTTGCTGGACCTGCCGCCGGAGACGGCCGTGGGAAGGCCGGAGACGCGCCAACCCGTTCGGGCATTGCCGAAGCTGGAAACGCTGTACGCCCTCGCCCGGAAACACCGGCCGGAACTTCGGCGGATTCGGGCCAACATCGAGCGCATGGCGCGGATGGTGGAAATGGGAGAAACGATGTCCCGGCCGTCCCTGAACCTCGATTTGTCGGCTTGGTCGGACAAGCCCGCCATGCAGGTGGGCAGCCAAGCCATGCGGCCGACCTTCCCGGAGAAGACCATGGCTTCCATGGGCGCGGGTTCGCCCCAAAAGCCGTTTTTCGGCGGCCGGGAGGCCTGGCTGGAGGAAACCCGCCTGCGCCTCGCGGCCATGGAGGAACGATTGAAGGCCATGGAATCCATGACCGAACGCGAAGTGCGCGACGCCTGGTTCGAACTGGATCGGGCGATCCGGGAGACGCGTTTGTTCTCGGAAACGGTGGTGGATTTGTCCCGCTCCGCCCTGGAAGTGTCGAGCCGGGGTTACGAATCCGGCTCGGTCCCTTTCGCCAGCGTCATCGGCGCCTACACCGACTGGCTGGACGCGCGATTGGGCGAAGCGAGGAAGAAAAGCGACATCGGCGTGGCGAGGGCGGAGCTGGCGCGGATGTTGGGGGCGGCGTTGCCGTA
>CAYFVR010000146.1:0-11864 GCA_964346545.1 uncultured Desulfobacterales bacterium
GAACGCTTCATTCTCCCGGTCGCATCCGCCGCCCTTCCCGCCCGGGATCAATCCTTCAAATTGACCACCACCCGACCCTTCTGGCCGCCGCGCAGAATGGTGTCGATTTCTCCGGTCAGGTTTTCCAGATCGGTTTCGCGGGTCATGTCTTCCAATTGATCCAGCTTCCACTCGCCCGCCAGTCGCTCCCAGATATCCAGCCGCCGGTCCATGGGGCAGTTCTGGGAATCGATGCCCACCAGGGTGACCCCGCGAAGGATGAAGGGGAACACGTTGATGGGCAGGTCCGGCGACGCCACCAGACCGCAACAGGTCACGGTCCCGTCCATATCGGTGGATTTGAGAGTCGTGGCCAGAATATCGCCGCCCACGGTGTCCACCGCGCCGGCCCAGCGGCCCTTGAGCATGGGCTTGCCGCCGTCGTCGGCCGCTTCCTCGCGCCCGATGATCTCCTTGGCGCCCAGCTTTTTCAAAAATTCCTCCGCGTCGGATTTTCCGCTGACCGCCGTCACCTTGTAGCCGATTTTGGAAAGAATCCCCACCGCCAAACTGCCCACGCCGCCGGTGGCTCCGGTCACCAAAATGTCGCCCTGGTCGGGGGAGACGGTATGAGCCACCGCCGCGACGGAAAGGCCGGCGGTAAATCCGGCGGTGCCGTAGATCATGCTTTCCCGGAGGCTCAGTCCCGCCGGCAGCGGAACCACCCAGCCCGCCGGAACGCGGATGTACTGGCCGAAGCCGCCGTCGGTGTTCATGCCCAGATCGTAGCTGGTGACGATCACCTCGTCGCCGGGTTTAAAGGCGGAATCCTTGCTCTCTTCCACCACGCCGGCGGCGTCGATGCCCGGCGTGTGAGGGAAAGATCGGGTGACCCCTTTGTTGCCGACCGCGGAGAGGGCGTCTTTGTAGTTCAGCGAGGAGTAATGGACCCGCACCAGCACGTCTCCGTCGGGCAGGTCGGAAATGGTACGTTCCTTGATTTCCCGGGTGTACGTCTTTTTGTCCGCTTCCTCGACCACCATCGCTTTAAAGGTCTGGGCATCGGTCATTTTCGGGTCCTTTCCTTGGATTCGGGATTGAGGTGGATATAACCCGTAAAAGTAGACACGCAGCGGAAAGAGGCAAGGCCACATCCGTAGAAAGGATTTGCAAATCGGCCTTGGTTCCCGTAAAAACGGGATTATTACCCGAACCGAACGCGTAGCGCCGTAACCCGGAAATCATATCCCGCCGAATTCACCGGTTGGGAACGTTTCCATTCCGGATCGGCGGAGCGCGATCCCCCGGTTCGGGCTCCACCTCGCCAACCCTTCATTCACCCTTTCGGGAGGTGCTCCATGAAACCCAACATCATTGAAACCGACGACGCCCCCGCGGCCATCGGCCCCTACGCCCAGGCCGTGGCCGCGCCCCCGTTTTTGTTCATCAGCGGACAATTGGGGCTGATTCCCGAAACCGGAGAACTGGCCGGCCCCGACTTGGCCAGCCAAGCCCGGCAGGCCATCGCAAATCTGCTCGCGGTGGTCCGGGCGGGCGGGGGCGAAGTGGACCGAATCGCCCAAGTGGACGTTTTTCTGACCGATATCCAAGACTTCGCGGCCTTCAACAAAATCTACGCCGACGCCCTGGGCGATCACCGCCCGGCCCGGGCGGTGGTGGAAGTTTCGGCGCTTCCCAAAGGCGCGGTGGTGGAACTCAAGGCCGTGGCGGTGCTGAGTTGACACCCATCAAACGAGTCTGCTAAAAGACGCGTTACTTAGTATCGGCCTGAAATGGTGTCTAATTTTACCCATGAAGGAGGACCGGAATGAAAAAGCTCGCAGCATTCGCACTGGCGCTTTGCCTGGCCATCCCCGGCGGCGCGCTCGCCGCCGACCCCATCCAGATCGGCCTGATGGCCCCCATGACGGGTCCCTGGGCCAGCGAAGGCCAGGAGATGAAGCAGGTTCTGGACCTGCTGGCCGGAGAGCTGAACGCGGCCGGCGGCGTCAATGAACGGCCCATCGAAATCATCAGCGAAGACGACGGCGGCGATCCGCGAACCGCCTCTCTGGCGGCCCAGCGACTGGCCTCCCGGGGCGTCGTCGCGGTCATCGGCACCTACGGCTCCTCGGTGACCGAGGCCACCCAGAACATCTACGACGAAGAGTCCATCATCCAGGTGGCCAACGGCTCCACCGCCATCCGGCTCACCGAAAAGGGGCTGGACCACTTCTTCCGCACCTGCCCCCGGGACGACGAACAGGGGCGCGTGGCCGCCCAGACCCTGAAGGAAGCGGGCTACAAGAAAATCGCCGTTCTCCACGACAACACCTCCTACGCCAAGGGGCTCGCCGACGAAACCAAGGGCCTGCTGGAAGGCATGGAAGGCACCGACATCGTCTTTTTCGAATCGCTGACGCCCGGCGAGCAGGACTACAACACCGTTCTGACCAAGATAAAATCCGCCGGACCCGACGCGGTCTTCTTCACCGGTTACTACCCCGAAGCCGGCCTGCTGCTTCGCCAAAAGGCCGAGATGGCCTGGGACGTGCCCTTCATGGGCGGCGACGCCACCAACCATCCCGACCTCGTGAAGATCGCCGGCGCGGACTCCGCCGCCGGCTTCCGTTTCGTCAGCGCCCCCCTGCCCAAGGACCTGGACAACTCGGAGGCCAAAAATTTCGTGACCGCCTTCCAAAAGGCCTACGGCAATCCGCCCAACTCCATCTACGCCGTCCTCGCCGGCGACGGTTTCCGCGTGGTGGCCGAGGCCATCGACCAGACCGACTCCACCGATCCCGACGCAGTGGCGACCCATATGAAGGAAGAGCTGGAGGGCTTCCCCGGCCTGACCGGCAAAATTTCTTTCAATGAAAAGGGCGACCGGGTCGGCGAAGTCTACCGGGTCTACCAGGTCAACGAAAAGGGCGAGTTCATCTTGCAGCCCTAATCGGCCAGCACCCCGGCCGGGCTCTCCCGCAGGGAAGCCCGGCTTTCTTTTGGGAAGCTTCCATGGAACAATTTTTTCAGCAGCTGACCAACGGCCTGGCCGTGGGGGGCATCTACGCCCTGATCGCGCTGGGCTACACCATGGTCTACGGCGTGCTCAAGCTCATCAACTTCGCCCACGGCGATCTGTTCACCATCGGCGCCTATCTCGGCCTCACCCTGCTCACCGCCACCGGCCTCACCGACAAAATCGGCCCCCTGGTCGGGTCCCTGGTGCTGGCGGTCATGGTGATGGGGCTGGTGGGGGTCATCGGCATCATTCTGGAGCGGACGGCCTATCGGCCGCTGCGGGAGTCGCCCCGGCTTTCCGCGGTGGTGTCGGCCCTGGGCGCGTCGATCTTCTTTCAGAACACCGTCATGCTGATCTACGGCGCCCGCTTTCGGGTCTATCCCCAGGACATTCTGCCCAAGGTGGTGGTGAACCTCTTCGGGATGCCGGTGCCGCTCATGCGGATCATCATTCTCCTGTCTTCCGTGGTCATGATGATCCTGCTGTACCTCTTCATCCAGAAAACCCGGGTGGGCACCGCCATCCGCGCGGCGGCCATCGACCAAGGCGCGGCGCGGCTCATGGGCATCAACGTGGACCGGGTCATCATGATCGTCTTCCTCATCGGCCCGGCCCTGGGCGGGGCCGCGGGACTGATGGTCGGCCTCTACTACGGCCAGATCAAGTTCACCATGGGCTGGATTTACGGGCTCAAAGCCTTTACCGCGGCCATTCTGGGCGGCATCGGCAACATTCCCGGCGCCATGGTCGGCGGTCTGCTGCTGGGGGTCATCGAGGCCCTGGGCGCGGCCTACATTTCCAACGCCTGGAAGGACGCCATCGCCTTCTGCGTGCTCATTCTGATTCTCATCGTCCGCCCCACGGGTCTCTTGGGCGAACGGGTGGCGGAGAAAGTATGATGGACAAACGAACCCTCGTCTACATCGGCTTCGCCGTCGTGCTGCTCACCGCGCCGATCTACCTGAACCGGTACTGGGTGGACGTGCTCAACAACGTGGGCCTGTACGCCATTCTGGCGTTGAGCCTCAACATCATCCTGGGCCACGCCGGCATGTTTCACATGGGCCACGCCGCCTTCTACGCCATCGGCGCCTACACCACGGCGGTGCTCAACACCACCTACGGAATTCCCGTGCTCTGGATCATGCCGCTGGCCGGCGTCTTGGCCGGGGTCTTCGCCCTGATCGTGGCCCGACCCATCATCCACCTGCGCGGCGACTATCTTCTCATCGTGACCATCGGCATGGTGGAGATCGTCCGGATCGCGCTGATCAACAACGTCTTCGGGCTCACCGGCGGGGCCAACGGGATTTTCGGCATCGACCGGCCCAATCTGTTCGGCATGAAGATCCGGCGGCCCCACGAGTTCTTCTACCTGATCTGGCTCTTCGCCGCGGTCACCTGCTACCTGCTGCACCGGCTGGAAAATTCCCGGTTCGGCCGGGCCCTCAACTTCCTGCGGGAAGACGAGGTGGCCGCCGAAGGCAGCGGCATCAACGCCGCCCACTACAAACTGGCCGCCTTCGTGCTGGGCGCGGTCTGGGCCGGGATGCTGGGGACGATCTACGCGGCGAAAATGACGATCATCTCGCCGGAATCCTTCAGCTTCTGGGAGTCGGTGCTGATGTTCATGATCGTGATTCTGGGCGGGTCGGGCAACATCGCCGGGGTCATCCTCGGGGCCTTTCTGGTCATCGGCCTGCCGGAGGTCTTCCGAGGGTTCGCCAACGCCCGGATGCTCATCTTCGGCGGGGCCATGGTGGCCATGATGGTCTTCCGGCCCCAGGGCATTCTGCCGCCCCGGACCCGATCCTACCCGGTCGGCGCGTCCACCGAGGGGCTGGAGACGCCGGAGGAAAAGGGAGGCGTCGCATGAGCCTGTTGAGCCTTTCCCATCTGACAAAGCGCTTCGGCGGCCTCACCGCCGTGGACGGCGTCTCCTTCGACGTGGAAGACCGGAGCGTGGTGGGCCTGATCGGCCCCAACGGGGCGGGGAAAACCACGGTCTTCAACCTGATCACCGGAAACTACCAGCCCAACGAGGGGGAAGTCGCCTTCGACGGCCGCCGCATCGACGGCATGAGGACCCACCAGATCGTCTCCCTGGGCGTGGCCCGAACCTTCCAGACCATTCGGCTGTTCCAGAACATGTCGGTGCTGGAAAACGTGCTGGCGGGCTGCCACTGCCGCATGAACTCCGGCGTTTTCGGCGGCATGTTCCGCACCCCGAGCCAACGGCGGGAGGAAAAGGAGGCGCTGGACCGGGCCATGGAGGAGCTTAAATTCGTGGGACTGGAACAATACGTGGCCCACAAATCCAACAACCTCTCCTACGGCAACCAGCGTCTGCTGGAAGTGGCCCGGGCCCTGGCCACCCGGCCCCGACTGCTCATTCTGGACGAGCCGGCCGGCGGCATGAACGAACAGGAGACCGACAACCTGATCCAGCTCATCGGCTCCATGCGGGAGCGGGGCGTCACCGTGTTGCTGATCGAGCACGACATGGGGCTGGTGATGAAGGCCTGCGGCCACATCGTGGTCATCGAATACGGCCGGAAAATCGCCGAAGGCGGTCCCGAGGAGATCAAGAACGATCCCAAGGTCATCGAGGCCTATCTGGGGACGGAAGAGGACGAGGACGAATAGCCATGCTCCTGGAAATTTCCGATCTGCGGGTCCACTACGGCAACGTCGAGGCCCTTCACGGCATCAACCTGACGGTGGACGAGGGCGAAATCGTCACCATCCTCGGGGCCAACGGCGCGGGCAAATCCACCACCCTGATGGCCATCAGCGGCCTGGTGAAGGCGTCCGGCGGAAAAGTTCTCTTCCGGGGCGGGCCGCTGCACAAAATGTCCGCCGATCGAATCGTGCGGGAGGGCATCACCCAGTCGCCGGAGGGACGGCGGGTGTTCGGCACCCTGACCGTCCGGGAAAACCTCAACCTGGGAGCATTTACCGCGACGGACGCCAAAAAGGTGAAAAAATCCCTTGACTGGGTCTACGAACTTTTCCCAAGATTGGCCGAACGGCGGGAACAGCTCGCCGGCACCCTTTCCGGCGGAGAACAGCAGATGCTGGCCATCGGCCGGGCGCTGATGGCCAGCCCCAAGGTTCTGTTGCTGGACGAGCCCAGCCTGGGGCTCGCCCCCATTCTCGTCAAAACCATCTTCCAGACCGTCCGGGAAATCAACCGATCCGGCGTGACCGTTTTGCTGGTGGAGCAGAACGCCCGCGCCGCCCTCAAGCTGGCCCACCGGGGATACGTCATGGAGGTGGGCCGGATCGCGCTGGCCGACGACGCCAAGGCGCTTTTGGCCAACCCGGACGTCCAGAACGCCTATCTGGGCGGAAAGAAACAACCATGATTATTTCGGATTCCTGGTTCTTCGCGGCGGCGCCCGCGCTGGCCGCGGCCGGCGTGATGGTGGGACTGCGATTCCGAGACGATTCGGAACCCGACTTCCGCGATCGGCTTTTCCGCCGGGGCCGGATGCCCAAAATCGTCCGCCGGGCCATCGAACGGGAAGGCGTCCGCCATCTGGAGGAAGGACTCCGGATCGGCGTCACCCACCACGACGCCTTCGATCTCTCTCGTTCCCGGGGCGGCCAATTCCGATTTCACCCCGGGGCCGTGGCCGTCACGCCCCGCCGGTTCGTGGCCCATATCCGGTCCCGCCGGGTGTTGAACATTCCATTGGACTCTCGAGGCCCCACGCGATTCACGGTGGAACGGGAAGGTCACGACGGGGTCCGGCTGATGGTCGACGCCGCCGCCCTGAACGACCGGTCCCGGGGCGCCCTGGAATACCGGTTCCGCTCCGGTTCCGCCCAGCGGCTCACCGCCATGCTGCAAGAAACGGCCGACGACCCGGCGGATCGCTGGCGGCAGTGCGAAAACACGTCCGAATTCGTCTGATATCGACTCGTCCACCTTCTCTTCCTCCGTCTCTCCTCCTCCCTCGTTCGCCGGGCTCCGGTGATTCACTCCCATCCCCAAAGCCCGGCTTTTCGGTTTGGATCGCATGAAAACCGGCGGTAATCCATAAAACCGACCAATCCGCAGAAAAAAACAGTCGAAAATCCCTACAAAACTGCTCCAAATAGACCAGAACCGCCCAAAACGGTTTTGACCGGGACGCTCTTCCTGTTTTATTAAATGGTCCAACCATTGCAATCATTACAAGCAGGATTGGAAACACCCATGCCCCGTCCATCGCCTCCTCGCGTTTCCAAAAGGTCCGCCGCGAAAAGCGCGAAGGAAAAACCGTCCATGCGCTTTCGCGCCGCCCGGCAAAACCGGGTCTTCCAGGACGTGGTGAACCAGATCCAGGAGGCGATTCTCCGGCGGGATCTCCGTCCGGGCGACACGTTGCCGCCGGAGCGGGAGATGAAGGAAATGTTCGGCACCAGCCGGGGCACCCTGCGGGAGGCCCTTCGGGTGCTGGAACAGAAAGGGCTCATCGAAATCCGTCTCGGGGCGGGCGGCGGCGCGGTGGTTCAGGACAGCCCGGCGGCCCCCTTCAGCGAAAGCCTGGACCTGCTGATCCGGTTCCAGAAAATCTCTCTGGTCCATCTGGCGGAATTTCGGGAAGGGGTGGAGGGAAACGTGGCGGCGCTGGCGGCGGAGAAGGCGCGGCCGGCGGATTTGGCAACGCTGACCGAGCGGATGGCCGAGGCCGAGGCGCTGGTGGACGAGGGTCCGGAAGCCTGGGACCGGTTTCTGGAAGTGGACAAGGCCATCCACCTGACCTTGGCCCGGGCGGCGGAAAACCCGCTCTACATCCTGATTCACGAAATGGTGCACGAAAACATCCACCGCTACTACGAGGATTATCTGGCCGTGGACCGGGAGCGGATGGCCCGCAACGCCGAGGACCTGAGGGCCATCGTCGCGGCGGTCCAAGAGGGCCGGGTGGAAACGGCCCAGGCGGCGGCCCGGGATCATGTCCGCCGTTTCAGCGCCTACATGCGGAAAATCGACGCCAAGGGAACCGCTTCCGGTTCAAAATAAGACGCTTGGCGGATCGGTCCCGGGAGCGACAAGTTCCACTCCTCGGGGGCGTGGCGGGACAACACCCCCCATCCGAACCGTTCCCATCCGCGCTCCCCGCACGGAAACGAAAAGCGGCGCAACTCAAAGTAGACACCAAAATCCGATCGGGCGTCCTCCCCGGAGAGACCCCGACGACATTCCATATCTCCAAAACACAACCGTTCACGAAAAAGGAGGACGGACCATGACCCAGCCCGATCCCATCGTCGCCGAGGCCGTGGAACTGGCCCAGCGCTGGCAAACCCGCGCCAACAAGCTGCTCACCCTGCGGGAGCGCGCCGAACAGCGACGGCTCATGCGGCTCATCCGCAATCCGCTGGACAAGGTCATTCTGACCAAAATGATCGACCAAAGCTTTCGGGCCGAAAACCCGGCCCGCGTCGCCGATCAGGTCCACTACGTGCTTCAGAAATACGGCGTGCCCTCCTTTTTCTCCATGGCGGAGCAGGCCCTGATGAAGACCTTCATGACGATCGGCCGCCACACGCCCAAAATTTCCATCCCCAAGATGATCGAAAAAATCCGGATGGACAGCGCCAAGTCGGTCGTCCCGGGGGAAAAGGAACAGCTTTATCCCCACCTGGACCGCCGCCACAAGGACGGCGTCCGAATGAACCTGAACCACCTGGGCGAAGCGGTGCTGGGCGAGGGCGAAGCCCAGCGACGGCTGAACGATTATTTGAACGATCTGGCCGACTCCCGGATCGAATACATTTCCGTCAAAATTTCCACCATCTTCTCCCAGATCAGCCCGCTGGCCTTTGAAAACACGGTCTCGGTTCTGATGGAACGGCTGGCGAAACTGTATCGCGCCGCGGCGGCCCACCAATACACCCGGCCCGACGGCACGAAAGCGCCCAAGTTCGTCAACCTGGACATGGAGGAGTACCGCGACCTCCACATCACGGCGGCGGCCTTCACCCGCACGTTGGACCGGCCCGAGTTCAAGAACCACGCCGCCGGCATCGTGCTCCAAACCTATCTGCCGGACAGCCACGACCTGCAACGGGAGCTGACCGAGTGGGCCAAAAAGCGGGTGGCCGACGGCGGCGCGCCCATCAAAATCCGAATCGTCAAGGGCGCCAACATGGAGATGGAGCTGGTGGAATCGGCCATCGCCAACTGGCCCTTGGCGCCCTACGACAACAAGCTGGCCGTGGACGCCAACTTCAAACGGATGGTCGAATACGGCATGAAGCCGGAGAACATCCAGGCCGTCCATCTGGGCATCGGCAGCCACAACCTGTTCGAGCAGGCCTACGCCTACAAATTGGCCCGGAAAAACGACGTGGCCCAATACTCCAGTTTTGAAATGCTGGAGGGCATGGCCAACCACGTCTGGCGGGCCATCATGGACGACACCCACGAGGAGATTCTGCTCTACGCGCCGGTGGCCAGCCGGGAAGAGTTTATCAACGCCATCGCCTACCTGATCCGGCGGCTGGACGAGAACACCGGCGGGGAAAATTTCCTGCGCTACTCCTTCAACCTGAAGCCGGACACGCCGGAATGGGCCTTCCTGCGGGACCAGTTCGTCCACTCCTGGGAAGTCAAAGACCAGGTCCGGCGGGAACCGCACCGGACCCAGGACCGCAACACCGAGACTTTTCCGGAGGAGATCGGCACCTACTGGACCCGCCGTTTCATCAACGAACCGGACACCGACTGGGCCCTGCCGGCCAACCAGCGCTGGGCCGAGGCCGTTCGGGACAAGTGGATGAAGCCGGCCGGCACGGCGGCGGAAGAAATCCCGGTGGTGGTGGCCGGAGAAGAACGGTTCGCCGACCGGAAGACGGTGGACGTGCCCGATCCCAACCGGCCGCTCGAGGAAATCATCGTGGCCCGGTTCGCCCTGGCCTCCAAGGAAGACGCCGAAGAAGCGGTGGCCACGGCCAAGGCGGACCCGGACGGCTGGCGGGACTTGACCTACGAGGCGCGCCACCGGATTCTTTCCAAGGCGGCCATGGAGCAGCGGAAGGCCCGGGGCGATCTCATGGGCCGGGCTTCGGCCAACACCGGAAAGGTCTACACCGAGGCCGACCCGGAGATCTCCGAGGCCATCGACTTCACCGAGTTCTACCCCTGGACCGTCCGCCACTTCGACGACATGCCCAACCTGACCTGCAAGGGCAAGGGGGTGGGCGTGGTCATCACGCCGTGGAACTTCCCCATCGCCATCCCCACCGGCGGCATCGCCGCGTCTCTGGCGGCGGGCAACACGGTGATCTACAAACCGGCTTCCGCGGCGGCCATGACGGCCTGGGAGGTCTGCCAGACCTTCTGGCGGGCGGGCGTTTCCAAAAACACCCTCCAGTTTCTGCCCTGCTCCGGCTCGTCGGTGGGCCCCGTGCTGACCAATCATCCGGACGTGGACTACATCATCCTCACCGGCGGCACCGACACCGGCCTCCAGATTCTCTCGGAGCGGCCCGACGTGCAGCTCGCGGCGGAGACCGGCGGCAAGAACGCCACCATCGTCACGACCATGGCCGACCGGGACCAGGCCATCAAGAACATCCTCCATTCGGCCTTCAGCAACACCGGCCAGAAATGCTCCGCCACTTCCCTCGTGATCCTGGAACCGGAAGTGTTCGAGGACAAGCATTTTCGCCGGCAACTGGTGGACGCGGCCAAGAGCTACGCCACCGGCTCCTCCTGGGCCTTCCGCAACCGGATGGGCGCACTCATCGACGCGCCGTCCGACGATCTGAAAAAAGCGCTCACGGAGCTGGAGCCGGGCGAGGAATGGGCCCTGAAGCCGCGGAACATCGACCACAATCCCCGCATGTGGACCCCGGGCATCAAGTGGAACGTCCAGCCGGGCGGCTATACCCACCTGACCGAGTTTTTCGGCCCGGTCATCGGCGTCATGCGGGCGGAAAACCTGGAACACGCCGTGTCGCTGGTCAACCAGACCGGCTACGGCCTGACCTCCGGGCTGGAAAGTCTGGACAAGCGGGAACAGGAATACTGGAAGGAACACATCTCGGCGGGGAACCTCTACATCAACCGGGTGACCACCGGCGCCGTGGTGTTGCGGCAGCCCTTCGGCGGCATGAACAAGTCGGCCCTGGGCGCGGGCATCAAGGCGGGGAGTCCCAATTACGTCTCCCAGTTCATGGAGATTTCCGAGACGGATCAGCCCTCCACCGGTCCCATCATCACCGATTACGCCATTCTCTGGCTGGCCCAGGAGTGGGAACAAAAGGTAAAATGGGGCCAGATGGGCGAGGACGCCGAGGACGTGGGACGCGCCGCCGCGGCGATTCAGAGCTATCTGTACAACGCGGAGCAGGAATTCTACCGGGAGAAGGATTATTTCCGGTTGCGGGGGCAGGACAATATCTTCCGCTACCGCCCGGTGGGGACGGTGCTGATCCGCATCCATCCCGACGATACGTTGTTTGAAACCATCGGCCGGATCGCGGCGGCGAAGATCGCCAAATGCAAAGTGCTGGTGGGCGCGCCCCGGGATTTGGACAACCGGGCGACCCGGTTTTTGGCGAGCGAGGACGGGAAGCGGTTGATGGGGTCAACCAAGCTGACGCGGCATTCCGACGAAGAACTAATCGAGATCATGCCGGACCTGAACCGCATCCGCTACGCCGCGCCGAACCGGGCGCCCATGGCGGTCTTCGAGGCGGCGGCCCAGACGGGTTTCTACATCGCCCGGCGGCCGGTGATGATGGAAGGGCGGCTGGAGTTGCTCCACTACCTCCAGGAGCAGGCGGTATCGGTGAATTATCATCGGTACGGCAATTTGGGGGAGCGGGGGTTGGTGGAGTAGTTCGGTTGCAGAAGTGAGGG
>CAYFVR010000147.1:0-11831 GCA_964346545.1 uncultured Desulfobacterales bacterium
AGTTTTCTTGAAATTTTCTCTTTATCCGCCTACAGTCGCGCCAGTCAACCCATATCCGGAGTCAACCCTCTCCGAAGGAGGCACGCCATGGAAATCAAGGAACCGGTCATCGCGCGCGATCAGATTCTTTTTCTGGACGACCCCGACTTCAGGCCGGAGCACGTCTGCCTGGTGACCGGCTGCGGCACCGGGATCGGCCGGGCCACGGCGGTGGCGGCCGCCGCCAACGGGCTGACGGTGGTGGGGCTGGACGTGAACGAGAAAACCGCGGCGGAAACCCGGGCCAAGGCGGAGGAGATGGGCGGCCGGATGGTCTTCGTCCAAACCGACCTGACCGTGGACGGCGAGATCGAAGCGGCCGTGACGGAGGCGGCGAAATTGGGACAAATCCGATATCTGGCCAACATCGCCGGGATTCAGCACATCGACGCGGTGGAAGATTTTCCCATGGAAAAATACGACCTCATGCAGAGAATCATGCTGCGGGCACCCTTTCTCCTGTCCAAACTGGTCATCCCCCATCTGCGAAAAGGCCCGGACGGCAAAGGCGCCATCGGCCACATGGCCTCGGTTCACGCCCATATCACCACCCTGCGCAAGCCGGTCTACAACATCACCAAATTCGGCCTGCGCGCCCTGGCCCAGTCCATCTCGGCGGAGGGAGAGGGAAAAATCCGCTCCTTCACGGTGAGCACCGGCTTCGTACAAACGCCCTTGGCGCTCAATCAGATCCCCGCCCAGGCCAAGCAACGGGGCATTTCCGAGGAAAAGGTGGTCACCGACGTGATGATGGGGGCCAGCCGGATCAAGGAGATGATGACCCCCATCGAGGTGGGAAACCTGTTCATGATGGGCTTTTCCCGGTTCGGCAAATACCTGATCGGCGGCGACCTGCTTTTCGACGGCGGGATGGTGCTGACCTACTGATATTCGATCGGTTTCGCCGTCTGTTTTTTCGAAAGCTTCGGGAATTTCGGGGCCGGAGAGCCGATCCCCGGCCCGGCCCGAAAATCGCCCAAGGAATGGTCTCGGGAATCGATTCGCGGGTCGGGCGACGGCCCGCAAAAACAAAAGCCGCCTTCCCCGGTCGCTCCGCGTGGAAGCGCCCCCGGGAAAGGCGGCCATTTTTTTTGATACGGGATGGATCAGAAACCCATCAAGCGTTTTCCTCCGGAAGGCGGACCACCGTGACGGGAACGGTGCAACGTCTCACGACCCGCCGCGCCGTATTGCCCAGAAGGGTTTCCGCCATGGCGTTCCGGCCGTGGGTGCCGATGACCACAAGGTCAAAGCCGGCGCTCTCTCGGACGATCACCTCGGCGGGCTCGCCGTCCCGGATCAGGGTTTCCTCCACCAGCAGCGGACATTCCGGCATCTCCTCGCTGGTTTCCTGGCAGAACGCCTCCACCTGACGCTTCAGACTCTTTTCGTATTCCGTCCGCTTTTTGGCCTGGATTTCGTTCCACTGGTCTTCCCCGATGTAATCGAGCACCAGGCTCTTCCCGGTGGTGGGCAAGCTTTCGATCACGTACAACAGGGACAGTTTCGCGCCGAACCGGTCGGCCATGAACGCCGCGTAGGCCGCGGCGTGGCGGGCGGTGTCGGACAAGTCCGTGGCGTACAGGATTTTTTTAATCTTCGGAATCATGTTTCCTCCAAAGGGGAAACGGGGGACCGCCGGTTCCATCGGCCGCGCCCCGGAAATATCGGATGAAACCGCGCAAGGTCAAAATCAAAAACGGCTTTTTTCGCTGGAAAGAAAGGGCGGCGGTTTGGGCCCAATGCCGTTCACTTTGGATTTTAAAATTTAAAATGGACAATCGAGCCAGATTGACCGGGGGCGTATGCGATACGCCCCTGCAATTTTCCCGCGACATGACCGGTCTTGGTTTTAAACCTCGTCGGTGCGGATGAAGACGACCAGCTCCTTTGGACCGTGAATGCCGAAGGCCAGCACCAGCTCGATGTCGGCGGTTTTGGACGGGCCGGAGACGAGCAGGGCGTTGGTGGGCATCCCGGCCGCCCAGTCCTCGGCCGCCATGGCGTCGGGGAAGGCATTGTGGATGTCCGAAGCCCGCAGCACCGCGACGTGGACCGGCGGAATCAGCGACATCAGCCGGGGCTCCTTCTCGTCGGGCCAGAGGACCAGCGCGCCGTTTTCGGCGATGGCGCTTCGGGCGGAAGTGACGCCGGCGTCGATGCCGGTGAACAGTCGTTCCTTGAAGGATTCCACCGGTTCGGCGTAGGGGATCGCCTCGGGAGCGACGGCCTCCCCGCATTGGGCCTTCACCGCCTCGCCCACCTCGGAACCGGGGCCGTAGAGCACCGTGCCGAATTCCCGTTTCCGAAGATAGTCGCCCAGGGCGGTTTGCCAATCCGATTCGGAAACCAGGTGGACCTCGGCCCGCATGGCCTCCAGCAGCCGTTTGAGCCGCTCCAGCCGTTTGGCCGGGGAACGATCCGGCGCCGGCAACGGCTCCGATGCGTACCGGATGTCGTCCCCGGCGTTTTCAAACCCGCGGTTCCCGGATCCGGCGGAAGAAAACACTTCCGACTTCCGGGAAATGGCCCGTTCCAGCCGACCGAGAATCCGATTCCGGGTTTCCGGGCCGCCCGTCGGGGAAGCGTTGGCGCGATTATTCATGTTCCACTCCTTCCGCGAGCACCTGTTCATGAAGGCTTCGCCGGGCGAACCGGGGCCGAGACCGAACCGACATCCACGCCTTGAGCGGCCCCACCGGCGGCAGCCATCGGCCGAAGAGACCCGCCATCCGGGCCGAAAGCAGATTCAGCGCCGGGGTGCGGTTGACCCGGGCCCAGGCTTTCCAGATCAGAATTTCGGTCAGGTTTCGCTTGTATCCCGCCCCCTTCACCGTCCCTCTGGCCGCGTAGGCCTCGTCGCGCAGCCGACGGATCAGTTCGGGAATGGGAATCTTTACCGGACAGACCTCTTCGCAGGCGTTGCAGAGGCTGGATGCGGTGACCAGCTCGCCGGAGGCCTCCAGGCCGGTCATCTGGGGCGTCAAAATTTCCCCGATGGGTCCCGGATAGACATGGCCGTAGGCGTGACCGCCGATGCGGGTGTAGACCGGGCAATGATTCAGGCAGGTGCCGCACCGGATGCATTGCAGCGTCTGCCGCAGCTCGGGGTCGGCCAGAATCTCCGACCGGCCGTTGTCCAGCAGAATCAGATGGACCGCCTCGGGGCCGTCCTTTTCTCCCGGCTTGCGGGGCGAGGTGATCATATTGAAATAAGTGGTCACCAGTTGCCCCGTGGCCGATCCGGTGAGCAGCCGCAGCAGGGGCGGCACGTCGGAAAGTTTTTCCACCACCTTTTCCAGCCCCATGACGGCGACGTGGACCGGCGGGACGGTGGTGCACATCCGACCGTTGCCTTCGTTTTCCACCAGGCAAAGCGTCCCGGTTTCGGCCACCGCGAAGTTGACGCCGGAGAGCCCCACCTCCCCCATCCGGAACTTTTCCCGCAGCGTCTTCCGGGCGATGGCGTTGAGTTCCTCCACCTCTTCCGTGTAGGGCGTGTCGGGAATGTGTTCGTGGAAAATGGCGGCGATCTCCCGCCTGTTCTTGTGAATGGCGGGGACGATGATGTGGGAAGGCGTCTCCCCGGCGAGCTGAATGATAAACTCGCCCAAGTCGGTCTCCAGCGCCTCCAGCCCCTTTTCCTCCAGAAAATGGTTGAGGTGCATCTCCTCGGAGACCATCGACTTGCCCTTGACCATCCGGGTGGCGGACCGGTCCCGCATGATGGACAACACCAGCTCGCACGCCTGCTCGGTGGTTTCGGCCCAGTGGACCTGAATGCCGTTGGCCGTGCACTTGTCTTCCAGGCGGCGCAACAGCGTGGGCAATTGGCGCAGGGTCCGCCGGCGGATCTCGTTTCCCGTCGCCCGCAACCGGTCCAGCTCCTCGGCGTCGGAGAAAACCGCCTTTCGCTTCTGCTTCATCGCCCCCATGGCGAAGGCCAGGTTGCCCCGAAGCTGTTTGTCGTTCAGGGCGCGGTCGATGTTTTCCTTAAAATTAAATCCGGTCGGTTGGCTCATGGGTGCGCTCCCAAAGAAAATCGGCGATGTGCTGGCTCCGCACCGAAACGCCCCGCCGGTCCATGGCGCCGGTGATGTTCATCAAGCAGCCGTGGTCGCCGGACAATACCCGCCGGGCCTCCGTGTGGCGGATGTCGTCCACCTTGTCTCGGACCATGGCGGCGGAAATGGCCGGCTGCTTGATCGAAAAGGTGCCGCCGAAGCCGCAGCACTGGTCTTCGTGGGCCAGCTCCACCAGCTCCACGTTTTTCAGTTGCCGAATCAGCGTTTTGGATTCGGTGATGATGTCCATTTCCCGGGCCGCGTGGCAGGAGGAATGCCAGGTGACCCGGATGGGCTCTCCCCGGTCTTCCAGCCGCACCTTCAGAACGTGGACCAGAAATTCGCTCAGCTCAAAAACCCGCTCGGAAAAAGCCAGGGCCGCGTCGCGGTCGCGGTCCTTGGCGAAGAGCCTGGGATAATGGCGACGCATCATCCCCGCGCAGGAGCCGGAGGGCACCACGATGGGATGGGGTTTGGGAAAGGCGCGAAGCTGCTTGCGCGCCACCTCCCGGGCTTCGTCGGGGAAGCCGGAGTTGTAGGCCGGCTGCCCGCAGCAGGACTGGTCCGGGGGAAACACCACCCGCACCCCTTCCCGTTTCAATAGCCGGATGGCCGAAAGCCCGGTTCCGGGATAGGACATGTCGATCAGGCAAGTTCCGAAGAGATACACCCGCTCCGGCCGGGGGGGATAGTGCGATCGCATACCGCCGCTCCGTGGTTTCGGTTTCGGATAAACCCGGGGCCGCCGTTTCGGGGAATCGGCGGCCCCGGGGCACAGGGATGGCTCTTGCCGCGTTTCCGGACGCTTATCCGAAGAAAATGCCGGGCAACCAGGTCACCAGCGCCGGAAACGCCACGATAATGGCGATGCCGATGAGCTGCAACGCCACGAACGGCAGAATGCCCCGATAGATGTGCATCATCGTGAATTCCGGCGGCGCGACCCCCTTGAAATAGAACAGGGCGTAGCCGAAGGGCGGCGTCAGGAACGAAGTCTGAAGGTTGACGCACAGCAGCATGGAAAACCAGAGGGGATTGAAGTCCAGCTCCATGGAGATGGGCATGAAAATGGGCACCACGACCAGCAGAATGGCGGCCCAGTCGATGAACATCCCCATCAGAAACACGATGAGCATCATGATGAACAGCACCACCCATCGGTTGAGCCCGCTGCCGATGAGCAGATCGGCCACCACGTCGCCGCCGCCCATGCTCAAAAACACCGAGCTGAAGAACTTCCCGCCGATGAAGAGCATCATGACCATGGCGGTGGTCTTCATGGTGGAATAGGCGCTGTGCTTGATGACGTCCCAGGTGAATTTCTTGTTGAACATGGCCAAAACCGCCGCGCCGGTGGCGCCCAGTCCCGCGGCCTCCGTGGGGGTGGCCACCCCGGCCAGAATGGTGCCCATGACCGCGAGAATCAGCGCCAGAGGCGGAATCAGCGATTTGAGCGTCATGCCCCATTTCTGGGCGGCCGTGTAGGTTCCGGCCTCCTCCTTGGAGATGGCCGGCCCCAGAGACGGATTCAGGTTGCACCGGGTGAAAATATAGAGAAAATACAAAGTCGCGAGAATGATTCCGGGAAAAATCGCGCCGGCGAACAGATTCCCCACCGAGGTTTCCTTGAGACCGGTCAAACCGCCGTAGACCACCATCATGATCGAGGGCGGAATGAGAATGCCCAGGGTGCCGGCGGAGCAGATGATGCCGGCGGTCATCTCTTTCTGGTAGTTTTTTTGCAATAGGGCCGGGGTCGCCAAAAGCCCCATGGCGACGACGGAGGCGCCGATGATGCCGGTGGTGGCCGCGAACACGGTGCAAACCACCACCACGGCGAGGCCCAGTCCCCCTTTCACGCTTCCCAAAACCACGTACAGCGCCTCGAAGAGGGCGTCCGAGACCTTGGAGCGATCCAAAAGCTGGGCCATCAAAATGAATAATGGGATGGCCACCAGGACGTAATTGTTCATCAAGCCCCAGGCGATGTTGGCGAACATATCGAACAGCCAGGGGATGTTGAAGCCGTTGTCCAGCAGGCCGAAGAGGGTCGCCACGGCCGCCAGCGTGTAGGCCAGCGGATGCCCCAGAAGAATGAACAGGATCAGCGTGACGAACATTGAAATGGTTAAAAATTCCGGACTGAAATACATGTCACCCTTTCCTCTCGACTAGTTTTGCCCCCGGAGGCCCCGAATGTTTTTGAGCAAATTGGAAAGCCCCTGCAACCAGAGAAAAAAGAAGGCGAGGGCCATCAGACCTTTCAATGGCCAGATGGGGGGCCCCCAACTGGTGGAATTCCGTTCCAGGTTGGCCACGGAGCTGATGGCGTATTTGGCCGACCAGATGACCATGGGCGTCATCACGGGCAGGAACAGCACCAGCAGGGTGACGATGCCGATGATATGCTGGGTCTTTTGGGGCAGCCGGGCCGTAAAGATGTCCACCCGCACATGGCCGTCGTTCACGTCGGTGTAGGACAGGCCGAACATGTAATGCAGTCCGTACAGGAACCCGGTCATTTCAAAGCCCCATGTCGTCGGCGCGTTGAACGCGTACCGCATGAACACTTCGTAGATGACCACCAGCAGCAGCGGAATGATCAGCATGGAGGTGATTTCCCCCTGCTTGCGGCTGAAGGCGTCGATCCCTTTGCCAATGGTTTCGAGCATGCGCTTCCCCCTCTTGCGGTGAAAAAACGGGCCGGCCGAAAAAGCGGCCGGCCCGTCCGGAGTCCGTTCGTCGGGAACCCCGAAGGTTCTATTCGGTGATCCGGCCCGAGATGTAGGTCTCGTAGGGCCACGGGGTGGCGCCGCTTCGGGCGTCCCGCCATTCGGCGAAGTCTTCGACGAAGGCTTCCTGGCTGTCGAGCACCTTCTTCACGTCGGGGTGCTTTTCCTTGAGTTCGTCAAGATATTTCTTGGTGGTCTTCCGGAAACCGATCAGGGTTTCCTTGTCCATCTTGACGATCTCGATTTTTTCCTTGAAGCGCCGGATGGCTTCGGAATTGAGGCTGTTGATCCAGTTGTAGGACCAGAGCTGGGTCTCCTTGGCGCAGATGTCGATGATCCACTTCAGGTCTTCGGGCAGCTTGTCGTAAGCGTCCTTGTTGAAAAACAGGGCGCTTTGGATGCCCGGCTGGTGGACGCCCGGCTGGATGGCGTATTTGGTGATCTCGTCGAATCCCATGGGGTAGTTGATGGCGGGGGAGGAAAATTCGGCCGCGTCGATGACGCCCCGCTCCAGGGCCAGATAGACCTCGCCGCC
Source organism: uncultured Desulfobacterales bacterium (assembly GCA_964346545.1). Taxonomy (GTDB): domain Bacteria; phylum Desulfobacterota; class Desulfobacteria; order Desulfobacterales; family Desulfococcaceae; genus CAYFVR01. The sequence continues at coordinate 7,371 of CAYFVR010000147.1, forward strand.
GGGCAGCGGAGACACCGAGGCGCCCAGATTGGTGAGAATGTCCATGTACCAGCCCGGGGTCCGGACCCGCATCCCCTCAAAATCCTTCATGGAGGTGGCCTTTTTGTTGGAAAACAGGCCCATCTCCTGGCCGCACTGTCCGCCGGGCAGCGCGAACAGATTAAATTTTCCGTATACTTCCTGCATCAATTCCAGGCCGCCCCGCTCGTACAACCAGATGTTGTAGCCCTCGGCGTCCAGGCCGAACGGGACGGAGGCGAAGGCGACGAACGCCTCGTTCTTGCCCTTCCAGTAGCCGGGCCAGTCGTGGCCGACCTGGGCGGAACCCTTGCTGACGGCGTCGAAGCTCTGCATGGCCGGCACCAGTTCGCCCGCGGAAAAAGGCTTGATGTCCAGCCGGCCGGCGGAGGCGAGCCGGACGCTGTCGGCGAAGTGGACGGCGATGTCGTAGAAAAGGAGCCCCTTGGTCCAGGGCATGACCATCTTCCAACGGATTTTCTGGTCGCTGGTTTCGAAGCGGACCCGTTTGGCGATTTCGTGGCGAGGATCTTCGCCGAATTTTTTCCGATCCTGAGCCAGGGAAATATTGGCGGTCATCAGGCAGGCGATGAACAGGGCCACGAGCGTGGTAAAAATTTTTCTCATTTTTACTCAATCCTCCAAGTTGAAAAGTATCGGAATGGAAACACCCCATCGGGACTCCGGAAACGGTTTGGCATCCCTCCTTTCGGCGGTCTTCGACCGGGCCGCGGCCCGATGAATTTTCCCGTCGATCCCAAATTGGAAATGAAAAATTGGTCTTCGTGGTTCAATGATGATTGGTATGACCACCATAAATCAAATAGATTTTCCCTGTCAAGAAAAAAAGTGCTTGAATTCCAAAATTATGAATGTTATTCAGTGAATGGCGACGACGGAGATGGCGAATCGCGCTCCGCCGCGACCCAATCGACATTGGTCATACCAATTAATAAGGCGCCCATTGAACCGTCGAGGCCGGAGCGACCGAATTCGTATCCCGGCGCCGGGAAAAACCACAAAGGAGATTGGCATCGATGACAACCGAAACGCTGCAACGGGCGTTCGCGGAGATTGTCGGGCCGGAAAACGTCATGACCGACCCGCCCGACCTGGCGACCCATATTCTAAATCCCGGCAAGATCATCGGAGGCTGACCATGTCCAGCGCGCGCGAATTGACCCGCCTGATGCGGGACCTGGAAGACCCGCTGGTGGTCTGCATGCGCCGCGGCATGTGCCAGGCCGTCCGCCCCCTGTTTAAACAGACCGGCCGGGAGGCCGACGTGACCCGGGGCAAGCTGGCTCTGCCGGACGGATTGATGAAGGAGATGTTCGACGATCCGAAGGGGGTGGGAGGGAGTTTCAATTTGCGGCATTACGGCGTTTCATCCCGCATCGGCCCCAAAAAGCGGGGCCACATCGCCGCCGAGCCCGGCGCGGTGGCCGCGGGTTGCCCGGCCTGCATGTCGCAAATTTCCGATATGCCGTCCCGGGCCGGGGATCGCGTCGCGGTGAAACATCCCGTGGAACTCTACGCCGAATCCCTGCCATGACTTTCCAGCTCAAACCCATCCGGCCCAAACGGATTTCCGATCAGGTATTCGACCAGTTGCGGGATTTGATCTTTCGCGGGGAGCTGAAGCCCGGCGACAAAATCATGCCCGAACGGGAGCTGTCCGAAGTTCTCGGGGTCAGCCGCACCTCGGTGCGGGACGCCATCCGAAAGCTGGTGGTGATGGGCTTTCTGGAGCAGCGGCAGGGCCAGGGGACTTTCGTCCGAAGCCCGGAACTGGCGGACAAAAGCCCGTTCGCCATGGCCATGGAAAACCAGCACGCCACCCTGATCGATCTTTTGGAGGTCCGGATGGGGATGGAATGCAACGCCGCGGCCCTGGCGGCCCATCGGGCCGATGAAAAAGACATCCGGTTTCTGCAAAAAAGCCTCCGGGACATGCGCGGAGACGTCCAGCAGGGCAAACTGGGAAACGAGGCGGACGTCTCGTTCCACATGGCCATCAGCTACGCCACCAAGAACCCGCTCCAGGTGTTCCTGATGAAGAATTTTTTCGACTATCTCTTCATCGGGATCAAGGTCTACCTCAAGCACCTGTACGAGGAGCCGGGCAACATTCCCCATATTTTGGCGCACCACACGCGCATCCTGGAAGCCATTCAGGCCCGCGATTCCGAGGAGGCCTATCATGCGATGAAAGAACACATCACCTACGTGATGGACTTCTTCCGGAGCATCAACAAGGAAGGACTCACCATCGACTACGGCCGGGGAGAGGATGAGGACGAAAGAACGTCCTGAAACGAGGGGCGGCGCCGTTCCTTTGGCGAAAAACTCAAAAAAACCGGGCATGGGAATTTATTCCCATGCCCGGTTTTTTTGAGGAATTCCCGGCGATTCGGAATCCGTCACCAGTCGTAGGTGGCGGGGTTGATCTTGGCTTCGCGCATGAGGTTGATGGAAAACATCAGGTCGCTCAGCTTGGAAATGACCAACTTTTGGCCGCCGAACAGCCGGTCTTCGGTCAGCGCGGCCTGGACCACGGCGGACACCGCGTCTGGCGGAACACGGTTGGAAGCCGCGAGTAGATTGTCCGGATTTTTCATTTCGGATACCTCCGGAATTTCCGTCATGGAAAGCCCGCGAAAGGAACCGCGATGGTCTTCCCACCACCAGTTCTTCACGAAGGCCGCCTTCGCCTTTCCGGATTGAACCGCTTCCGCGGCCGCGGCGTGGCTGTCCACGGGGACATTGGCCTTTCCGTTGGTGGCCGCCTTCGCGCTGGATTCGCCCGAGGACGCGGCCACGGCGAACGCCACGGCCGCGGGCGTTTCCCTTAAAATGGCTTCGGGATTTTTTCCGGCGGGATGGATCATGACGCCGGAATAGAATTCCCGGCCGTCCACGCTCTGGAGCAATACCCTCCCCAGCCGCCGCTGATGGATGATGGTCTGGATGAAGGACCCGGCGAAAACCATGGCGGGGTCGTCGGACTGGAAGGCATCCAAAATTTCGGGATAGTTGTCGGCCACGCGTGCCCGGATTGGGACGCCGGAATTTTCCGAAAGAGTTTCGGCGATCGTCGCCGCCTGACGCCCGCGATTTTGCCAGGACGGCGGAAACCACAGATCGACGGGTTCCGAGGCGTTGGCGATCGCGCCCCATACAAGCCAAATCAATGCCAGAAACGCCAACCGTTTTATCGTTTTTCGCGTATCCATATTCCTCTTCTCCAAATCCATAATCATTCCCAATTTTCCGCGCTTCAAGTGGGTTCCTTTGGGCTTTGGCCAACCTTCTTCGAATCCCTTTTCCCCAAACCCGTCATCGGAGAGTTCATTCGGCGTCCCAAAGGACTTCCAGCGCCGTTTCCATGCGAGCGCCAAGCGCCTCGAATCGCTCCGGGTTTCCGAGAATCCTTTCGGCGTCCTGGACATATGGGCCGGGCCGAAGATCCTCCGAGCATTTCTTCACCAACGTTTCGGCGCTCTCCGGCGTCGTCTCCAGATGGAATTGCAATCCCAAAACCCGATTCCCAACGGCAAATGCCTGGTTTTTACAAGCCGCGCTCTGGGCCAGCGGAATCGCCCCCCGGGGGAGATCGAAGGTTTCCCCGTGCCAGTGAAACGCCTCAAACTGTTCCGGGAGGGCTCGGGCCAACGGAACCCTCTCGGGGTCCGCCGATCGGGTCACCGGAAACCAGCCGATTTCCCGTTCCGGATTGGGATAAACACGCGCCCCGAGCGCCGACGCAATCAGTTGCGCCCCCAGGCAAATGCCAAGAACGGTTTTTCCCGCCGCGACGGCTTCGGCGATAAACCGCTTTTCTCCCGCCATCCAGGAATACTTTTCCTCATCGTTCGCGCTCATGGGACCGCCCATGACCACCAGCCAGCCGGTTTCATCCAACGAAAACGGGGATTCGCCATCGTACAGCCGCACCCGCCGAAGCTCGGCCCCCATCCTCTGGAATCCGTCGGCCAAGCGGGCGGGGCCTTCGAAGGGAACGTGCTGAAAGAGCTGAACAATCATGGCGTCTTCCATGGGGCGCTGAAGTTCATGCCGTTCCTACATCAGCAATCGATTGAGCAGGGTATCCACAACCGAAATGCAGAGCGCGGCCACCAGCGTCCAGCCGAAACCCTCGATTTCGAAATCGTCGAGAATTTTGTCGGTAATCCACAGCATGATGGCGTTGATCAGAAACTTGAACAACCAGTAGGTCAATCCCAAGGTGATGATGATAAAGGGCAGACTGAGAAGCATGAAAAACCATCCCAGAAGGAAGTTGATCACGCTGTACACCACCGCGACCAAAATGGCGGTCCCGAAATTTTTGACGTGAATGGTGGGAAACAACTGGGCGATTAAAAAAATCGAAACGCTTAAAATCAGCCAGCTGAACACAATGCTCACCAGATCCATGAT
>CAYFVR010000148.1:0-11813 GCA_964346545.1 uncultured Desulfobacterales bacterium
AGGCTCTGCCTCAATGGCGTTAAGTCAAGCGTTGTTACCCCCCTTTTTTAAAGGGGGGCAAGGGGGGATTTCTCGGCAATGCTTTGAAACCATTCGCCCATTGTTAAGTAAAGCGCTGCCGATTCCACAGGAGTCGTTCCTAAACTTAACGCCATTGAGGCAGAGCCTGGGAACGAGAATGATTCCGGTAGCCTGGTCAATTGGGGCCAATCGGTCAACGCATAACCCAAACCCGCCGGACCCCACGCGCCGGCGCAACCCTGGAAGTCACGTCCCATGAGCGAGAACGCCGCACCGGCGGATGCATCCGCCTCCGAAACCGCCCAAGCGGAAACGCCGGAACCGTCCGGCGAACCCATCATCGAAATCATCGGCCTGCACAAATGGTTCGGCGATTTCCACGTCTTGAAAAACATCGACCTGACGGTGACCCAGGGCGAGCGGATCGTGATCTGCGGCCCCTCCGGCTCCGGCAAATCGACCCTGATCCGCTGCATCAACCGGCTGGAAGAACACCAACGGGGCCGGATCGTCGTGGACGGCATCCAGCTGACCAACAATCTGAAAAAGATTGAAAAAATCCGGGAAGAGGTGGGAATGGTCTTCCAGCATTTCAACCTGTTCCCCCATCTGACCATCCTGGAAAACCTGACGCTGGGCCCCATCTGGGTGCGGAAAGTTCCCAAGAAGGAGGCCGAGGAAACGGCCATGTACTATCTGGAAAAGGTTCGGATCGCGGAACAGGCCGTCAAATATCCCGGCCAGCTTTCCGGCGGCCAGCAGCAACGGGTGGCCATCGCCCGCAGCCTGTGCATGAAGCCGCGGGTCATGCTCTTCGACGAGCCCACCTCGGCCCTGGACCCGGAGATGGTCAAGGAGGTGCTCGACGTCATGATCAACCTGGCCCGGGAAGGCATGACCATGCTGGTGGTCACCCACGAGATGGGCTTCGCCAAAAGCGTGGCGCACCGGGTGCTGTTCATGGACTACGGCGAAGTGGTGGAACAAAACGAACCCGAAGCCTTTTTCTCCAACCCCCAGCATGAACGGACGAAATTGTTTTTGAGCCAGATTTTGCATTGAGAACGGGGGGGGAACCCGGCAAGGTTTGGCCATTTCCGATTCCCGCTCTCCCCTCGGATGGGGAAGGCGAAAGGACTCGGGAAAGATCGACCCGGCAGCGGAAAAGTCCGCTGGAGTGGCCACAAAATGAAATCGAGGGGCGGTTTTCGGACCGCCCTTTGCTTTTGGGGGGGTTCCGTGGTTAACTTGGGAAAAATAAAGTCGGTACGACTGTTCCAAACCGGCTTGGAGGAAGGCTTGGGCGAGGAAGATTTCGCGGCGGTGCGGAAGGTGCTGGCGGGGATGAACGAAAGGTAAGGCTCATGCGCATTCTCGGAATTGAAAGCTCCTGCGACGAAACGGCCGCCGCCGTGGTGGAAGACGGCACGCGGATTCTCTCCTCGGTGGTCGCCTCCCAGGTGGACGTTCATAGCAAATACGGGGGCGTGGTGCCGGAACTGGCCTCCCGGAAGCATGTGGAGGCCATCGTTCCCGTGGTGAACGAGGCGCTGAAAAAGGCGGGTCTGACGGCGGAATCCTTGGACGGCGTGGCCGCCACCCAGGGCCCCGGCCTGGTCGGCGCCCTGCTGGTGGGGTTCTCCTTCGCCAAGGGCTACGCCTACGCCCGAAAATTGCCGTTTCTGGGCGTCAACCATCTGGAAGGCCACGTCCATTCGGTCTTCCTGGACGTGGAATCGCCGCCGCCCCACCCCTACGTCGCGCTGCTGGCTTCCGGCGGCCACACCAGCCTCTACCACGTCACCGGTCCCACCGCCATGGAGGTCATGGGCCAGACCCGGGACGACGCCGCCGGGGAAGCTTTCGACAAGGTGTCCAAAATGACCGGCCTGGGCTATCCCGGCGGGGCGGCCATCGGAAAACTGGCGGTGGACGGCGACCCGGCGAAGATCGCGTTTCCCCGGGCGTACATGTCGCCGGAGAGCTTTGATTTCAGCTTCAGCGGCCTGAAAACGGCGGTGAACCGCTATCTTCAGACCCATCCGGATTCCTGGCGGGAAGAAATCGCGGACATCGCGGCCAGTTTCGAGGAGGCGGTGGTGGAGGTGCTGGCGGTCAAGCTGATGCGGGCGGCGGAATCCACCGGCGCGAAGCACGTCGCGGTGGTCGGCGGCGTGGCGGCCAACCATCGGCTGCGGGAGCGGGTCCGGCGAGAGGCGGAAGGCCGGGGCTACGGCGTCCATATTCCCCCGCTGTCCCTCTGCGGCGACAACGCCGCCATGATCGCCGGCGTCGCCCACGCCCGGCTGCTGGCCGGGGAGCGTTCGGGGCTGGACGCGGATGTGTATTCGCGGCATAAGCGGTAGGAAACGCTCAAAATTAGGAATAAATCGCGTTTTGGAATATTCCAGAAGGGAGCCGGCAATGATCACCAAAGAAATCCTTAAAGCCGAAATCGATAAAATTCAGGATCAATATCTCGAAGCAGTATATCGTATAATCAAAGCCTTTGAACACATTCCTTCACTCAAACAGGACATGCCCCCAAATACACCGAGTAAAGATGAAGAATGGCAGTCCTTTATCGAAAAAACCTATGGTTGTTTGGCCGACGATCCCATTGAGAGAGGGGACCAAGGAGAATTTGAGATTCGCGAGGAAATAGATTGAAATACATACTCGATACCAACACTTGTATCCGATATTTGAATGGTAAATCAGAATCCATTCACGTGCAGATCAAAAGAATCCGTCCTGAAAGTATCGCCGTTTGCTCAGTCGTGAAAGCCGAACTTTTTTATGGTGCGATGAAAAGCAAATACCCTGAACGAAATTTACAAGAACAAAGGTTTTTCCTGGATCGATTCATTTCATTCACTTTTGACGACGACGCGGCGAAAATATATGGTGAAGTAAGGTCAAAGCTTGAAAAAGCAGGGACGCCAATTGGCCCGAATGATTTGATGATTGCCGCAATTGCTCTTGCTCAAAACAGGATTCTGGTCACTCACAATACGAGAGAATTTAATCGGATCGAAGGATTATTTTTGGAGGATTGGGAAGTATAGAATAACGCAAATTAAAAACCCAAAAGGCACCAACATTTCGTCGTCGGTTCTCTGCGTGAATACTGCGGAGAATGAATGGCTGGGCGACGTCTATTCGAATTTTGGGCATTGCGCGTCCCTGATAGTCCGGTTGGATACGGCCCCTTCTTCGCGACCAGAGCAAGGAGATAAATTTGAAACCGAATCGCCCCTGGAAAATCACCCCGTTGGAAACCCTGCTGGATGGCTTGAAGCAAGGCGTCCCCGCCCTGTTCGATCCGGAACCGATCCTTTTCGCTTATCTTTTTGGCAGCTACGCGCAGGGTTGTCCCCACGGCTGGAGCGATGTGGATATCGCGCTCTATCTCGACGGAGTGGATACTGTCGATGAATTCTATCGGATCGAAATGTCGCTGGGCGTGGCGGTGGACGATCTGTTCCAGGGCGGGATTAATTCCGACGTTCATTCCATCAACCACTTGCCGTTGGCGGTGGTTGGCGAGATCGCCACCCAGGGAATATTGATTTACAGCCGGGACGAGGAAGCCCGCGTCGATTTCGAGGTGATGGCCTGGAAAAAGTATTTCGATTTCAAACCGATTTTGGATCGATATTACGCGGAAGTACGGAATCGGGTGAAATCCCGGGCCACACGGAACTCCATAGTGGAGTGAGGAGAAAAAAATGGTATCTCCCGAAAAAGTCTCAAAAAAATTTAATCTGCTGGAAGAATACCTTCGAATTCTCGAACAGATATCCCAAACGCCCGAAGAAGAGTTTCTAAAAGATAAAATTCTGATTGGAAGCGCGAAATACTACATTCAAATTTCCATTGAATGCTGCATCGATGTCGCCACTCATATCATTTCTTCGGAAGGCTTTCGCTCGCCGGGAGAATATGCCGATTCTTTTCGCATTCTCCAGGAAAACGGAATTCTCCACAAGGAACTCACCGGTCGTCTTGTTCAAATGGCCAAATTCCGAAATCGGCTGGTTCATCTCTACGGGGAAATTCAGGACGATTTTGTATACCGCGCGATTACCCAGGATTTTAAGGACATAATCAGATTCCAGAAAAAAATACACTCTCATTTCCCATAAAACGGGGTAGGGTTTCTTTGAAAATTCGATGCGTAAAGGAACAGGCGCTAAATTGAATTCCATTGTCCACCCACCCAACAAAAAAAGCGCCCCAAACGGAGCGCTTTTTTCATCAAATTTGGAATGACGCCTGCCGGCTATTTCCGCTCTTTCAACGCCTCCTGAAGCTTTTCGCCCAGCGAACCCAAACCGCCGCCTGAAGACGCGACCCCGCCGGCGTCGGATTTCTTCCGGCCGGCGTACTCCCGCCAGTCTTCGGCCTCCCGGGCGTCGCCCGGTCCCAGCGTCATCTTGCGCTCCCGGGGCTGAATTTCCTCCACCGTCACGGTGATGGAATCGCCCGGCCTGGTCTTTTCCAGCGCGTTGGGGTCGGCGGCGTTGCGGACCTTGGATTTGGGCAGCAGGCCGGTGATTCCCGGCTCCAAATTCACGAAGCAGCCGAACTTCTCCCACTTCTCCACCGTGCCGGTCACCGCCTGGCCCACCTTGTACCGGTCCTGGACGCCGATCCAGGGATCGCCCTCGGCGTCCCGAATGCTCAGGGAAATTCGGCGGCGGTCCAGGTCCACGTCCTTGATCAGCACGTCCACTTCCTGGCCCGGAGAGACGATCTCCTCCGGATGGGCGACCCGCCGCTCGTAGCTCATTTCGCTGATGTGAACCAGTCCTTCCACGCCGGGCAACACCTCCACGAAGGCGCCGAAATCGGCCAACCGGGTCGCCTTTCCGCGCACCTTTTCGCCGGCCTTCAACTTGGGCGCTTCGGTTTCCCAGGGATCGCCGGAAATCTGCTTGATGGACAGGGCGATTTTGGGCTGATCCGGTTTTTTTCCCGGTTCCACCTTCAGCACCTGCACGGTCACCGTGTCGCCCCGGCCGACCACCGATTCCGGGGATTCCACCCGGGACCAGCTCAGCTCCGAGACGTGGACCATGCCCTCCACGGCGGGGCCGATCTCCACGAAGGCGCCGTAGGGCATCAGATTGGTCACCTGCCCCTCCAGCACCGCGCCCTCCTCAAGTTCCTCCAGAAAGGCGCTCCGAGCCGCCTCTCGCTCCTCCTGGAGCAGTTCCCGCCGGCTCAGCACGATGTTCTTGCCCCGCTCCTCGAAGCGGGTGATGCGGAACGGGAAGGTGAGCCCCACGTACTCCTCGGGCTTTTCCACGTATTTGATGTCGATCTGGCTGACGGGACAGAAGGCGCGCTTGTCCATCACGGTGACCTCGAAGCCGCCCTTGATCTCCTTCTCCACCCTTCCTTCCACCGGAAGGCCGGCGTCGTGGGCGTCCCGCAACATCTGAAAGCCGCCCTCGCCGGAAAGGGCCCGGGAGAGACGGACCTCGTTTTCGCCGGCGGAGACCACGTACAACTCCAGCGTATCGCCCAGCTGCACGGACAGTTCGCCTTCCTCGTCCAGCAGCTCGGCCTTGTCCACGGCCGCGTCCACCTTGGTCCCGACGTTCAGAAACACGGAATCCATCCCGATCGAGATCACGCGCCCCGACACCTGGTCGCCCACGTTCAGGTCGGCCCCGGTTTCCTGGCTGTAGCTTTCGAACATGTCCGCGAAAGATTCGTCGGCCGCCTCCGATTCCGGCTCTTCGGGCTCCGAATCCTCGTTCATCGGAACGCCAGACCCCGCCTCCGCCGCTTCCGCCGACGAACTCGGGGCGGGCGCCGCGACCGGGCTTTCCGACGGCGCGGACTCGACGGGCGCATCCGACGGGTCCGAATCGATGGTTTCCGTTCGGGTTTCTTCGGGACGGTCGGCCGTCGCCGGCGCCTCCTCCTCCTCGGACCCGGGCGCTTCTTCCGGGAACTCGTTGTCGGGGGTGGGGTTTTCCACCATGGGAAATCTCTTCTCTCGATTTGGGGGTTGATTCTCGGCCCTCGCGGGCGCTCAACGGTTGATTCCGGCCCCTTTTAAGCCTCGCTTCGCGTTCTTGTCAAGCGCAACCATTTATTCGCCGTTTCTCGCATCTTTTTCGGCCGCCCGCCCTTTGAAACAAGATGAAACGGTTCGCCCAAGCCGTTCCATCGAAGACCCGTTCTCCCGCGCCCGAGAAATCCAAAGCAAAGCCCCCGCCGCCAGCAGCGGGGCCAACGCCCCCGCCGAATTTCCGTCGTCGACCCGTCGGGTCTGGACGCCGGCCAGAAAACAAAAGGCGTCGTCTTCCTCCACCGTAACGGATACCGTGTCGGTGGACCGCAGCCCGCCGATGTCGATGACCGTCAGTTCGAAGACCAGCGTGGCCTCGTCTTCCTCGCCGGGCGCCACGAACCGGGCCTCGGCCCGCCCCGCTTCGGTCAGCTCCGCGGTGGGCCCCCGGGTCTGCGTCCACCGGTATTCGGAAATGCCGAAATCCGGATCGGTGGAGCCCCCTCCGTCCAAAAGCACGCTCTCTCCGTCCACCACGGTCTGGTCGGCCCCGGCGTCGGCGACGGGGCCCCGATTTTCGCTGTTGCGGCCGGTATTGCGAATGTCGTGGCCGAATTTGGGCCAGGGCGAATTTGGGTCCAGGCCCCCGCCGCCGGTTTCCGCGGCGAAGATACGTCCGCCGGCGGTCGCGGCGGAACCGTCGGACTGGGAGCCGATGAAGAGCGTTCCGTCGGGATCGATCGTGGGAGAGGACAGGGTGTCGCCGATTCGGGTGGACCATCGCAATTCGCCGTCGGGTTCCAGCGCGAACAGAAAGGCGTTCCGAGTCCCGAAATAGACGGTTCCGTCGGAACCCACGGCGGGAGAGGAATGAATCCCGCTCCCGGCGTCGAAGGACCAGCGGAGCCGTTCGGCGCCGCTCTCCGCCGTGCGCAGGGCGTACAGGAATCCGTCCAGGGCACCGACGTAGAGGGCTCCGTCTCCCGCCAGCGCCGCGGAGGACCGGATCGCGCCGCCCGCCTCAAAGACCCAGCGCCGCCGGACCCGGCCGTCCGCCCCCGTCTCCAGCGCGTACAGCCGCCGGTCGTCGGAGCCGATGTAGACGGTCCCGTCCGCGCCGATGGCCGGCGAGGAGCGGACCACGCCCTCGGTTTCAAAAAACCAGCGGAGCGCGCCGTCGGGGTCCAGCGCGTAGACGTTGCCGTCGTCGGAACCGAAATAAATGGTGTCGTCCGAAAAATCGTCCACCGTGCCGGCGTCGTCGATGGAAGGGCACGAAAAAACCGCGCCGTCGGCGGAAAAAAACCATCGGAGCGCGCCGTCCGCGCCGGCCACGGCGTACACGTTGCCGTCGTTGGCCCCCACGTAGACCGTGCCGTCGGGACCGATGCCGGGAGAGGAACGAATGAGGTCCCCGGCGTCGAAACGCCACCGCTGGTCGCCGTCCGGCGTCACGGCGTACAAAAAGCCGTCGTCCGAACCCACGTAGATGGTTCCGTCGGCGGCAACGGCGGGAGAGGAAAACACGTCGGCCCCGGTTTCGAAACGCCAATTCTCGGAACCGTCCGCGCCGTTGATGGCGTAGAGGAAATTGTCGTCCGACCCGATGTAGATGGCGCCGTTTCCGGCCCAGGCGGGGGAACCGTCGATGCGGGCGCCCCGCTGGGCGGTCCAGAGAATATCGCCGGGTTCCGCGAACGCGAACGCGGGCGGGAAGAAAAACAGGCAAAGCGGCAGCGCCGCGCGAACGGCCACTCGGATCATGGGCGTCTCCTTTCAGGCCGGGGCCGCGAAAACCGCGAACCGCCCGCGCCATTGACTTTTGCGGGTTTCCAAGAATAGTATTGGCGCAGCTTCCAAAAAAACGCAAATCCAAATTCACGGTTTCGCCGAACGAACCCCGCGGGATCCAGCAAAACCCACCGGCAAAACCCACCGGCAAAACCCAATGGATCCGCCCGTTGTTCGGTCCCCGCCATCCAAACCCATCGAGGAAAGCGAGCGATGCGACCATTTCCGGCTCGATCTCGACCGCCGGCCCCGTGCGCGGCGATCCTGGCCCTTGCCCTGCTCATCGGCTGCGGAAGCCTGCTCCAGGAAGAAAAAACCGACCTTCATCTGGCCCTGGTGGGCCCCATGTCCGGCGTCAACCGTTCGGTGGGCCAATCCTTCGTCCGGGGGGTCAATCTCTACCTCGACGAGGTCAATCGAACCGGCGGCATCGACGGCCGCCGGATCGTGCTGGACATCCACGACGACCACAACGATCCCAAGCTGGCGGAAGAGGAAGCCTTCCGGATCGTGGAGGCCAACCGGGCCCTGGCGGTCATCGGCCACCATTTCAGCACCTGCTCCATGGCGGCGGGACCGGTGTACAAAGACTACGGGATTCCCGCCGTGACGCCGGCCTCCACCAACGTCGGGGTGACGGAAGACAATCCCTGGTACTTTCGGTCGTTGTTCAACGACCGGCTTCAGGGCCGCTTTCTGGCCCAATACGCCCGGGAGGTTTTCGACCAGTCGGCCTTCAGCGTCATTTACGAGGAGGACCCCTACGGCAGCTTTCTGGCCCAGGTGTTCCGGGAAACCGTGGCCGAAAGCGGCGGGGAAATCCGCCACGAATGGGCCTTTCCAAAATTCGATCCCGACCGGCCGGGGGACAAAAACCGGCTCGCCGACATCGTTCTGGACCTCAAGGCCCGGGGCGACGCCGGCGTGATCTTCCTGGCCACCCACGCCGTTCCCGGCATCGAGCTGCTCAAGATCATCAAGGACACGCTGGTTCTCAACCCTCTCCTCGGCCCGGACGCCTTCGCGTCGGAAACCTTTCGCAAAGGCTTCGAAGACCTGCCCAAGGAACGGCTCAATCCCGGCTTCTACACCAACGGGATGTACGTCACCACGCCGCTGATCTTCGACACCACGAACGAGATGGGCCAGCGATTCCAGGTGGAATACCGGCGGCGCTACGGCGAGGAGCCGGGCTGGCACGCCGCCTTCGCCTACGACACCGCCAAAGTGCTGGTCCACGCCCTGCGCAACGTCGAACTGGACCCGGACCGGGTGGCCATCGGCGAGGACCGGACCAAGGTGCGGAACTTCCTGGCCGGAATGCGCGCGGCCGACCAGGCGGTGGAGGGCGTCACCGGCTACAATTTCTTCGACAACCGGGGCGACGCCCAGAAGCCGGTGCTCATCGGCGTCTACAAAAACCGCAACATCGTCTCGGCCCTGACCCAGTTCCAGACCGTCACCAACCCGGCGGAACGATACCGGATGGAGGCGGCCCGCCAGCGGGAAAGCGGCGTGATGAAATTCGACGAGCAGTACATGTACCGGATCAACGTGGTCTACACCGGCGTCGAGATCAACGAGATCGGCGAGCTGAATTTCAAGGATTTGACCTGCCATCTCGATTTCCACCTCTGGTTCCGGTACCAGGGCGACATCGACGTCGACCGGATGGTTTTTTTGAACGCGGCGGAGCCGGTGGCGCTGGAACGTCCCGAACGGGTCGCCGGCGACCCCGTCACCTACCAGCTCTTCCGGGTTCGGGGCCGGTTTCGGATGGATTTCATGCCGGGGCGGATCGACCACGGGGAGCACGTGGTCGGCGTCAGCTTCCGCCACCCGGAGATCGACCGGAACAACCTGATCTACGTCAAGGACGTGCTGGGGATGGGCCGTCACCACGCCGAGGCGGCCATGGTGGAGAAAATGCGGAACCAGCAGGTGCTGAGCCCCGCCACCGACTGGAAAATCCGGAACATCCGCTTTTTTCAGGATACGGTGGAGGAAAACTCCCTGGGCGATCCGGACTATCTGGAAGTTTCCGGGGGGAGCATCGACTACTCCCGGTTCAACGTGGGCGTCCAAATCGCTCCCGACCGGTTCATCCTGCGAAGCCTGATTCCTCGGTCCTGGGTCAATTACGTGCTGGCCGGCAGCTTCTTCATGGTTCTCCTGCTGCCCCTGCTCGTCCGGACCCGCTCCTTCAATCCCTACCGGCGGATGATTTGGATCTTTCAGCTCGGCTTCACCTTCCTGCTGCTGCTGTCGGCGGAGTATTTCCTGATCAACCAGTTGGGCGACACCTACTATCTGGAGCCGATCCTGCTGGCCATCCAGATGCTCTGGTGGATGATTCCCGCCTTTCTCCTCAACATCGGCGTTCACCGGTTCATCTGGGACCCGCTGGAGGACAAAACCGGCCGCACCATCCCCCACATCATCCGCAACGCCGCCGCCATGGTCATCTACGTCATCGCCTTTTTCGGCATCGTCGCCTTCGTCTTCGACCAGCGGCTCACCAGCCTGCTGGCCACCTCCGGCGTCATCGCCATGATCCTGGGGCTGGCCATCCAGATCAACATCTCCAACATCTTTTCCGGCATCGCCATCAACGTGGAGCGGCCCTTCCGGGTGGGCGACTGGATCAAGGTGGGGGATTTCACCGAGGGGAAGGTGGAGGACATCAACTGGCGGACCACCCGGCTCCGCACCCGGGACGACACGGTGCTCTGCATTCCCAACAGCCAGGCCTCGGAATCGGCCATCGAGAACTTCAGCTACCCCAACGACGGCTATTTCAAATACTTCACCGTGCTCGTCGATCCGACCCACCCGCCGGAACGGGTCAAAAAAGTCCTGCTGGACGCGGCCCTTTCCACCCCCTCGGTGGAAAAGGAGCCGCCGCCCCGGACCCGCTTCCTGGGACTCACCGCCGGCATGACCGGCCAGAGCCAATCCTGGGCGGCCAATTATCTGATTTCCACCTACACCCGGAACTACGGGGAAAAATTCGCCCACAACGAGGCGGTCTGGGAAAACGTGTACACCCACCTGCGCCGGGCCGGCATCAAAACCGTCTACAACCGGCAGGAAATGCACATGTACGTGGAGGGTTTCCGGCGCCGCGGCCGGGCCCTGCCCGACAAATCCCCGGTGGGACTGCTACGGGAGATCGAAATTTTCGCCCCCTTTTCCGAAGAGGCCCGGCAATACCTGGCGAACCGGGCGAAGCGCCGCCACGCCTATCCCGGAGAATGGATCGTGCGGCAGGGCGAAAGCGGCAGCTCTCTCTTCATCATCGAGGAGGGGGTGGTGAGCATCCGGGTGGCCTTCGACCAACGATCCCGGCCGGTGGAGGTGGCCCGGCTGGGCGCGGGAAAATTTTTCGGGGAGATGGCGCTGCTGACGGGCGAAAAGCGGACGGCCACGGTGGTGGCGGTGTCGGAAAGCAATCTCTACGAAATCACCAAGGAGGACATCGCCCCCCTCATCGAGCAGGAGCCGGCCATCTCCCGCCGGTTGAGCGAACTGCTCAGCGAACGAAAAATGGCCACCGAGGCCCAGAAGCCGGGGGAAGGCGACGAATTCGACAAGGACGGCTTCGCCTCCCAGATTTTCACGCGCATCCAGAATTTTTTCGGATTCGGGCGTGCCTGATTTTCCGAGCGATTTAAGCCCAATACCGTTCATTTTACCGAAAAAATGGTAGGGGCGGAATCGCATACGCCCTTGGTCGTTCAGCCACATTCATCCATGGGAAATTCCAAACGGCGATCAGCCTTCGGGAATATGAAGGGTTCGGCCGGCCTGGATGATTCGCGGATTGCGGATGCCGTTGGCCCGGGCGATGGATGTGGGGGAGGCGCCGTAGCGGCGGGCGATCCCGATGAGGGTTTCGCCCCGGCGCACCTTGTGACGCCGATCCGGATCGGGGCGGGACGCGGATTTGGGTTTGACGGGCGGATCGGGGTGG
>CAYFVR010000149.1:0-11777 GCA_964346545.1 uncultured Desulfobacterales bacterium
CCTGGGCCGTCCGGGACACCGGCCATTCCGACATGCCGACGGAGGCGCCGGCGCCGTCGCCGGCGGCGGAGGCCGAAGCGGCCATGGATCGAGCCCACCACCGATCCGCGGCCGGCGCGCGCCGCGAGCGAATGGCCCGGGAACCGTCGCCCGCCGGGGCGAATTACGACTTCCTGGCCGAAACCGCCGCCGTGCTGCTGAATCTGCGGCCCGACGAAGACGGCCGGGTCGCCGTGGATCGGCGACTGCTGGACGGCCATTCTCAGCTCCGGATCATCGCCGCCGACCCGCTTCAGCTCGTGGTTCGGGAGGTGGCCCTGCCGACCGCGGAGCCGGCCCGGCGGGATCTGCGTCTGGGCGCCGCCCTGCCGGCCGATGAACGGATCACCCGCCGGAATCGCGCCACTCCCGTGAAGGCGGGAGACACCTTTACCCTCCCCGACCTTCGCACCGCCCGGTACGCGGTCTACGATTCGGTGGAAAGCGCTTTCCGGCTGTTGCGCACCCTGGCCGACGACCCGGAGCTGGACGCCTTCGCCTTTCTGGGCGATTGGGCAAACCTGGCCGCCGAGGAACGGGAGCGTCTGTACGGCGAACACGCCTGTCACGAGCTGAACCTGTTTCTCTTCTTCAAAGACCCGGAATTCTTCCAGCGGGTCGTCGCACCCCTGCTACGCCAGAAGCTGGCCCCCGATTTCCTCGACCTGTGGCTGCTGGACGCCGATCTCTCGGCCTTTCTGGACCCGGCGGCCTTCGAACGGCTGACGCTGACGGAGAAAATCCTGCTGCTTCGGAAAATTCCCGACGGGCAAGCCCGCATCGCCCGCTACGTGGAAGACCGGCTGGCGCTGGAACCGCCCGACCCGGCCGCCCGGGATCGGCTCTTCGCGGCGGCCCTGCGCGCGCCGGGAGCGGAACCGGCCGCGCCCATGCCGCCGCCGGCCTCCGGTCCCGCCATGGAAATGGCGCTGGACCGGGACGACGACATGGCGGAAACCATGGCCGTCCCTCCCGAACCGGAACCGGAAGCCGGAGACCAGGCCCGGGCCTTCTTCCAGCCCCGAAAGGCGCAACGGGCCGCCCAGCGCCGCCTGTACCAGGCCCTGCCCACCACCAAGGAATGGGCCGAATCCCGGTTCTGGAAAGTCCCGCCGGGCGACCCCGCCGCCGATCGGGTGAGCCTGAATCCCTTCTGGCGGGACTTCGCGGTCCACGATCCCGCAACGCCGTTTCTTTCCCCCGAATTCATATACGCCCATCACACGCGAACCGAAGTTCTGTTCGCCTTGGCGGTGCTGGACCTTCCGTTCCAAGCCGGGGAAGTGGAAAGAAAAGTGGAAGGCGTCCAACTGATTCTGACGCCCGCCGGCCACCGAATCGTCTTTCACCGGGAACTTCGGCCCGCCCCCAAGAGCGACGCCGAGCTGCCGATCATGGTCCGGCAGGATTTCTTTCGGAAGGACGACCGGTACCGGTACGAAGACGGACTGCGGCTGGACAAATTCGTCCAGGGTCCGCTGGAGGCCCGGGCGGCCCACGGCGGCCAGGTGGTGGTGGGCAATCCGACCTCCGCCCCGCTGCGGCTGGACGTGCTGCTCCAGATTCCCGAAGGCGCCGTGCCGCTGAAAGACGGGTTTTACACCCATAGCTTCCCGCTTGCTCTGGACCCGTTTGAAACGAGCCGGATGGAATACGCCTTTTATTTTCCGGAGCCGGGAAAATTCGAAAGTTTTCCGGCCCATGTTTCCCGGGAGGAAACCCTGCTCGCCGCGGCGGAACCGGCCAAATTCGAGGTGGTTTCCCGCGCCGAAGCCCCCGAACGGGACGACTGGCCGGCCATCGCCCGGCGGGGAGACGGGAAAGCCGTTTTGAAAGCCCTGCGGGAACGAAACCTGGCGCGAATTTCTCTCTCGG
The DNA here is from genome assembly GCA_964346545.1 of uncultured Desulfobacterales bacterium. Classification (GTDB taxonomy): domain Bacteria; phylum Desulfobacterota; class Desulfobacteria; order Desulfobacterales; family Desulfococcaceae; genus CAYFVR01. Next base: position 1,915 of record CAYFVR010000149.1, read on the forward strand.
ACATCGCCTTCCGGATGAAGGACGCCGATTTCTTCCGGGCGACGCTGGAGGTTTTGCGGGAGCGGCTGGCCTACGACCCGGTGCTCTGGTCCTACGGGGTCCATCACGGAGACGTGCCCGCCATCCGGGAATTTCTGTCCCGTTCCGGAAATCTGGCGAGGAAGTACGGACCGGCGCTGGATTCCCCCCTCCTGACCATCGACCCGTTTCGCCGAGAGATCTACGGGCATCTGGAATACCGCCCCCTGGTCAACGCCCGGGCCCACGTTCGCGGTCGGCCGACCATCGACAACCCGGAAATTTTCAATCAGTATCAACGATTTTTGGACGTGATGATCCACACGCCCCGGCCCGGGGGCGAGGAACTGCTGGAGGCGGTCTACTATCTGCTGCTTCAGGATCGAGTGAAGGAAGCGGCCGATGTGTTCGCGCGGATTGATCCCTCGGAAACGCGAACCCGCATGCAGTACGATTACGCCCAAATTTATTTGGATTTTTATGAACGGAATCTGGAACGGGCGCGAACCATCGCGACGAAATACGCGGACCATCCGGTTCCCCGCTGGCGGGACCGGTTCCGCAACGTTTTGGCCCAACTGGATGAAATCGCCGGCGAGCGCCGGGAAACGGTGGACCCGGAAGACCGGGAGCGGACCCAGGAAGCCTTGGCCGAATCCGCGCCGTCCCTGAACCTTCGGCTCTCGGACGACGGGGCGCTGTTGACGCACCGGAACCTGGAACGCTGCGAACTCCGCTTCTACCCGGTGGACGTGGAGCTGCTGTTCTCCCGGAATCCCTTTCCGACGGAACGACGGGCCCAGGTTCCGCCGGTGCGGCCACGGGAGACGATGACCGTGACGCTGAACGATTCCGGACAGACAAGGGCGGCCCTTCCGGAATCCCTGCGTTCCGCCAATTTCATCGTGGAGGCGACCGCCGCCGGGCTCAGCCGGGCGGAAACCCGGTACGCCAACGATCTGGACGTGGAGGTGATCGAGTCCTACGGGCACCTGCGAGTGGTGGCAAGGGAGACCGGCAAGCCGATCCCCGCCGCCTACGTCAAGGTCTACGCCCAGGTCGCCGGGGAGGCCGTCCAGTTTTACAAGGACGGCTACACCGATCTCCGGGGGAAATTCGACTACCTCTCCTTAAGCAGCGACCTGGTGGACCGGGTCCAACGCCTCGGCATCCTGGTGCTGACCGAGGAACACGGCGCGGCGATCCGGGAGGCGGCGGCGCCGGGGCGTTAATTCGGGGGAGAACGAAATGGAGAATGGCGATATGACATCCTAAACCATCTTTGGCGGCAAGGATTAGGGCCTCGAGCGTACCACTCGTGGCGAAAGGGTGGAAATTTGATATGAAAATTCATAGGGAAGCCATTGCCGACATTTGCAAGGAATGTTCGGTAAAAAAATTGAGCCTGGCAGGTTCTTATGCCCGTGGCGAAGAAGCCGCCAATAGCGATATTGACCTCATCGTAGAGTTCGAAAGACGGGGGAGTCCCTTGCTTCAATACATGGGAACGAAAGAGAGATTTGAGAAATTATTTAACCGGAAAGTCGATCTAATTGAAAGGCAGGCGATTAAGAACAAGCATTTTATGGCAAGTTTGTTTGAGGATGAAATGGTAATTTATGAAGCGTGACAAAGAAACATATCTCATCGATTTGAGAGAGTCTTGTGAACATATTACGAGCTTCATTGGAAATATGTCTTCGGATGAATATAATGGAAATTTGTTGGTTAAAAGGGCGGTTGAAAGAGAGTTTGAGATTATTGGAGAAATATTACGTCGTATTCGGGAAGAAATGCCGGATTTGTTCGAGAAGATACCCTCGGCGAGGGAAATCATCGGATTCAGAAATGTGATTGCTCATGGTTATGATGTGGTGAGCGACCATACGGTTTATGAAATTGCCAAGGTGGATATCCCAGAATTACATAAAGTTCTTCAGAACCTCTAACGATCCGTCTCAAGAGGGACGCCTTCGGCGCCCGGGAGCTTGATTCGTCACACATGCCAAAACATGAAGGCCAAACCCAAAAAATGACGCGATCCCCCATATCCAAACCCACCCCCATGCACGTCACCGCCGCCGTTCTTTTTCAGGATGGAAAGGTGCTGGTGGCCCGGCGCGCGCCGGGATTCCGTCACGCCGGGGGCTGGGAATTCCCCGGCGGAAAGATCGAGCCGGGGGAGTCGCCGGAAAGCTGTTTGGCCCGGGAACTGGCGGAGGAGTTCGGCATCACGACTCGGGTGGGGCCGCTGGTGGCCCGGAGCGATTACGCCTACGATTTCGCGACGGTTCGCATTCACGCCTACGAGGTGGAATGGATTTCCGGCGAAATGGTTCCTCGGGACCACGACCTCGTCGCATGGGTGCGGCCCGAGGAATTGATGGCGGTGGACCTTCTTCCCGCCGATCTGCCCATCGCCCGGCGGATCGTGGAGATATCCGGGGCCGGCCGAAACGCGGTGTAGCCGCAACATTTCCTTTGGGGGGTGGCAACCAAGCGGACGAAACGACGATTTTTCCTTGTCATCCGCGACGGTTCGGTTAGAATATCCCCGTTTCGTCCCAACCGAGGGACGCCCCCGGGGATTTCTGAACGGAGTTGGCCATGATTGTAATGATCGGATCGGAAAAGGGCGGCACGGGAAAAACCACCTTGGCCACCAACCTGGCCGCCATGCGGGCCCGGGAGGGGCGGGACGTGATGCTGCTGGATACCGACGTGCAAGGCTCCGCCACCTACTGGTGCCGGGTCCGCGACGACGCCGGGACCGAGCCGTCGATCTTCTGCACCCAGATTTTCGGCCGGCTGGACGGCGAGGTGACCAAATTGTCCCGGAAATTCGACGACATCGTCATCGACAGCGGCGGGCGGGACTCCGAGGAACTGCGCAGCGGGCTGCTGGTGGCGGAACGGGTCTACGTGCCCATGGCCCCCAGCCAGTTCGACCTCTGGTCCCTGGCCTCCATGGCGGCCATGGTCCGCAAGGCCGGAACGCTGAACCCGGAAATGCGGGCGCGAATCGTCATCAACCGGGCCTCCACCAATCCTTCGGTGACCGAAACCGAGGAAGCGCGGGAGGCCCTGGCCGAACTCGACGGCCTAACGCTGTCCGACGCCCTGATCCGCGACCGGATCGCCTTCCGCCGCGCCACCCGGGAGGGCCTGGGCGTGGCGGAAATGAAGGGCAAGGACGCCAAGGCCGTTTCCGAAATCACCGACCTGTATCGCGAGGTGTTCCGTGACGGAAAAAAGCGATAAAAAGACGGACAAAAAAAAGAGCGCCCTGAAGATGACGCCCCCCGGGAAGCCGGCCGCGGCCGAGAAGGGGCCCGGGGAAACCGCCGGCGCCCCCGCCAATCGGGATCGGTTCATCGACGAGGCCCGCTGGTCCCGGCGCAAAAAGCCGGTGGAGCCGGTCGAACCCGACAACCCTTCCCCGAAAGCCGGTTCCCGCCCGCTTCCCCCAAACCCGTTCTCCCTCGCCGAAATTCCCGGCCCCTGGGGAAATTTCTGGAAGTCGGCCATGGATTTTCAAATGGGGCTGCTCCGAAACGCCACCCGATTTTCCCCCATGGGTCTCGCGCTGGATGTTCGGTTCTGGTCCGGGGCGTTGGACGAGATGGTCCACCAGATGGCCGCCGAAGATCCCGACCGGGAAGCCAAGGTGGTTTCGCAAGCCGCCAGCTACGGCGCCCAGTTGACCGCCATCATGGACGTTTTGGATGGACTGATCCATCGGCTGGACCCGGAAACCGGCGGTCCCGATGACGCCGAGGAACTCCGCCGCGCCATCGCGCGGTTCCGGGAATTGAAAAACCGCATCGCGTCCGTTTGATCCCGCCCTCCCTTCCCTTTTCCCCAAAAAAAGAAGCGGCGGCGAGCGCCTTTGCGCTTCACCGCCGCCTCGTTCATCTTTTCGCCATGTTATGCGGAGAAACAAGGTTCGGGGGAGGGGTCCTCAATCAACCGGGAACGTCGATTCCGGGATCGCAACCGAGGTTGGGGTCCGGCTTCTCGCAATCCTGAACGTTCTTCCGGGTGTCCGCGTGACCCTCTTCGCGTTCGTCTTCCGTCTCGATATAGTTCTGAACCTTGCTGGTCTTGTCTTTCTCGCCCATTGTCTTGCCTCCTTTGCTCGAGGTTTGTTCGACGTTTCGTTTCGCTCTTCGTCGTTGGAGGGAAGATAAACCGACTTTTTGGGCTGTCAACAAAATTTTGGCTTGCAAAAATTTCCAATTTTGGTATCGTGCCGAAGAGAAGCTTTCATGATCTTCATAACCAACTGGAACAACCATACATTTCAATTCCGGGCGCGATTGGGACCGTCGTGCCCCATCGACCCCGAAAAAGCCGGCCGCGAGCGCTCGCGGCCGGCTTTTTCGGGGGTAAACGGGGATCGACGGACTACATCGTCCCGGAGCACTTCCCGGTGCAGCCGCACCCCGCGGGCGGGCCGGAAAATCCGCCGGCGCCCTTGGGAATCCCGTTCGGCCGGACGCATCCGGCCGACATCAGCTTTTGCACCCGGGCGCTTTTGCATTCCGGACACGCCGGGTCCGGATCGCAGCAGGATTTGGCCAAGGATTCAAACTGATGGTTGCACTCCGAACATTGGTACTCGTATAACGGCATGAGCTTCCTCCGAGTCGTTTGGTTTCTTCCAGAAACGAGCGTTTCCCGTTGGTTTTCCCCCAAGATAACCGATAATCCCGACCGAAACAAGCCGACCCGAGGTCTTTTCCGGGCTCCAACATAGTTCCACTTTGGCGCCTTGGTGCTTTAGAAGTGAAAACGGAGTCTTCCGGTCCAAAAAAATTCCCCCGGCCCCCTTTGCAAAAGGGGGGAGAAACCCGCCGGCCGAACAACCCGCCAAAGTATAACCAGAGATTTGGAGAACGGGCGACCGGCAACTTCACGCGGAGACGCAATGGACATCCGAAAAGCCGCCATTCCGGACATCCCGTCCATCCACAAGCTGCTGCACACCCACGCGGGCGAGGGAGACCTGGTGCCCCGGCCCCTTAGCCGCCTCTACGATCATCTGCGGGATTTCAGCGTCGCGGTCGATCCGGAAAACGGGACGGTGGCGGGCTGCTGCGCCCTTCAGTTCTGCTGGGAAACCCTGGCCGAAATCCGATCCCTGGTGGTCTCGCCGCCCCACCGCGGCGGGGGAATCGCATCCCGTCTGGTGGAAACCTGCATGGCGGAGGCCCGGGACTTCGGCATCACCCAACTTTTCTGCCTGACCTTCAAGCCGGAATTCTTCGGCCGCTTCGGCTTTGCCACCATCGAGCGGGCCGAGCTGCCGGTCAACATCTGGTCCGACTGCATGCACTGCGTCCGTTTTCCGGACTGCGACGGCATCGCCATGATGCACGACCTGACCGCCGAACCGGCGGTACGGGACGGCCGCGCCGCCGCTCCCCGACCGAAAGGCGGAAGCGGCGGTCACGCCCAGGAGAAGGTCCCCCGATCGATCACCACCTCCCCGGTTTCCGCGTTCACGGTTCGCCAGACCGCGCGGCCGTCGCCGGCCCGCCAGATGCGCGTCTCGACGGCCGTTCCGGGATAAAGCGGCCGGGAAAAGCGGCACCCAATTTTCCGGACCCGCTCCGGCTCGCCCGGAATCAACCCGGCGATCAAGGCCCGGCAGGCGAAGCCGTGGGTGCAGAGGCCGTGCATGATCGGCCGATCAAACCCCGCCAACGCCGCAAATTCGGGGTCCACGTGCAGGTCGAACGTATCCCCGGATAGCCGGTAAAGAAGCGGCTGATCGGGACCCGGCCGATCGGGCATAATTGCATCCGGCGGCGTTTCGGGAATCGCCACCTCGTTTTCGGGCGCGTCGGGTCCGCCAAAGCCGCCGTCCAGCCGGGCGAACAGGGTCATGACGCTGGTGAAGAGCGAACCGGCCGCGGCGTCCGAGGTTTCGCTTTGGGCCACCACCAGGGCCCCCTTGTCGGCGCCCTTGTCGAAAAAATCGGTGATGGTTCCCTCGGTTCGAAGCGTTCCCTCCGCCGGCAGCGGCCGATGGAAGATCAATTCCTGCTCTCCGTGCAGAATCCCCGCCAGGTTCACGCCGGCCTCGGCGGCGGCCCGGAAGAAGAAATCGAAGATCAGCGCCGCGGAAAAGCTGGGAATCACCTTCAGCCGCTTTTCGTGGCAGTATTCCAGCTCGGAAACCCCCGCGCCCACCCCAAGGGCGTAGAGCGCCGCGTCCCGCCAGTGATACTCCCGCACCAGGGGACCGATGGTCTTCCCCTTCGCCGCCAGATTCAACGCCATTGCCTTTCCTCCCCGGTCGATCCGCGCCAGACCGGATCGCCGCCAAAGAACCGATCGACATGATTTTGGGCCGCCTCCAGCCGCCCGCTTCGGTGAACCCGCTTCATCAGCTTTCGCCCGCCCACAAGCGATGGTCCGAAGTAGGTCCAGAACGCCTTCATCCGACCCAGCAGATGTCCGGGGCCTTCCAAACGTTCGCCGTAGGCCGCCATGAGCGCGTCGTGAAATTCCCGGAAGCGGGCCGCCGCGTCCGGCGGAACGGGATTTCCCCGGAGCCGCGAAGCCAAAAACGGATCGGCCACGGCCCACCGGCCGACCATCCATCCGGATACCTCGGGAAAGCGCTCCCGCAGCCGATCCAGGGTTTCCGGCGTCCGAATGTCGCCGCTGTAGACCACCGGATGAGCCGATTCGGCCAGAAACCGGGCGAATCCGTCCAAATCCGGCTCGCCTTCGTACATCTGCGTGGAAACCCGGGGATGGACCGTCACCTCCGCCAGCGGATACCGGTTGTAAACCGGCAGAAAGCCATCCATTTCTTCGGCGGAATACCGGCCCAGCCGGGTTTTGATGGAAAGTTTTCCGGGAAGATTTGGAATCACCCGGTCCAGAAAAGCGTCGATCCGATCCGGCGTCGGCAACAGCCCCGATCCCCGACCCTTCTTGGCCACCATGGGAAAGGGGCAGCCCAGATTCCAGTTGACCGAAGGGTAGCCCCAATCGGACAGCCGCCGGGCCATGGCGAGAAAATCCTCGGGCCGGTTGCCCAGAAGCTGGGGCTCCGCGGGAAGTTCCCGGTTTTCCGCCGGGTCCAGTTCCCGCAGCAGCCGATCGGGAACGCGCTCGTTGCGGATCGTGGGGATGAACGGGGCCATGGCTCGATCGAATCCCTCGAAAAAACGGGACCAGACTTGCCGAAAGACCAGATCGGTATAGCCCCGAAGCGGGGCGAGAATCAATTCCATGGGCGAAAAAAAGCGCCTCCCCCGTCCCGGGAGAGGCGCTTGGCGGTTCGTTTTAGATAAACGGGCGGATCAGTGGTGCTCGTCGCCGTGGCCGGCGCCCTTGCCCTGGGCCGTGTCGATGGCCGCCTTGACGACGCAATAGGTAAGGCCCAGGCCGATGATCGCCAGCGCGTACCAAAGGGCGCCCATGAAGAGCATATGCCCTCCGTCCCACATCCATTCGAAAAAACCCGGAAACATGTGGTCTCCTCCTTCGGCCGGGGGTTAGTATTCGGTCGGGTTCAGTTCCCGCTCCTGCGGAAACACCGGCAGATACCGGTAGGACAGCGCCACGAGAATCACGCCGTAGGCCACCGGAAGAATCGTGGTGGCGACTTCCTGCCAGCTCGGCATGTACAGCGCCCAGTTGTCGAACGGCATCACCGGGACGGCCATGACCTGGAGCACCATGACCCAGCGGTTGACGCACACCCCGATGCAGGCCAGGATGAAGGCCAGCACCCGAAGAATCGGGTTCTTCCGGGTGGTCGGAATCACCAGAATCAGGGCGGGGACGATGCCGCCGAGCACCAGCTCCAGCACCAAAATCCAGATGCCGTACATGGCGTTGTTGGAATAGAACTCCATGAAGGAAAAGCCCATGGAGGGCGCGGTGGCGGTGGCCCAGTACCAGGTGTCGAAAATCTTCGCGACCATGTAGGTGGCCATCATCCAGCCCGAAATTTTGGCCAAAAGATTCACCACCTTGTCGGAAACCAGCTTTTTGCCGGTGGTCCACTCGATGACCTTGGTCATCAGCAGGGTGAAACAGGGGCCGTAGGCCGCGGCGGACCAGGTGAACAGAAAGAAGGTCCACGGCCAGACGAAGACGCCCTCCCGGAAGCCGAAGGGGCGGCCGAACAGCACGCCGGCCACGCCGCCCAGGGAGCCCTGGTGGAAGAAGGACAAAAAGGCGCCGGTGGCGGCGAACACGGCCATGACGCCGTGGAGGTTGTGGGACAGATTGTGGAAGAACGGCACCTTGTCCAGCTGACGATTTTCCAGCACCAGCGGCAGATACTCGATGGAGAGCACCGCGAAGTAGCAGGAGAGGCAGAAGGCCACTTCGGTCAGCATGGAATGGACGTTGGCGTGCCAGAAAATAAACCAGGACCGCAACGGCTGGCCCACGTCGATGGCCAGGATCAGCAGGGCCGAACTGTAGCAGATGAAGCCCAGCAAAACCGCGTAGTTGATGATGTTTTTCAGCTCGTCCTTGCCGACGATGTATTTGAGGAAACCGGTGAAAAAGGCGCCGCCGCCCAGGGCGATGACCGCCAGGTCCGCCCAGATCCAAAGGGCGAAACCGTAATAATCGTTCATGCCGGTCTGGTTCAACCCCTTCAGCCAGCACAAGATCATGGCGTAGACGCCCCACAGCAGTACCGCGCCGGTCACCGCGATGAGCAGGGTGAATTTCCCCAGAGAACAGCGTTTCACGCCTTTGGGAAACAATGCGGAATCCATACGAGCTACTCCTCTTCTGGGTCGTTTCGGTTCATTCGAATCGCCGGTCTAGTGTCTGCCGTGCCGCCCCGCGAAAGGGCTTTCGTCGGCCAGGTAATTGTCGCCGGCTTTTCGGACCCACTCCCGGCTCGACAGATAGTACACCTTGGTGTTGGTGCCCAGCCGCTCCAGCAGGCGAAATGCGCGGGGGTCCTGTTTCAGCTTGTAGACGGCGTGTTCCGGATTGTTCAGATCGCCGAAGGTGATCGCCCCGGCCGGGCAGGCCTGGGTGCAGGCGGTCTGGTATTCCTCCTCCTTCACTTCCCGGCGGCCGTCCATGTAGGCGCGGTCCTTGGCCCGCTGGTAGCGGCTGTAGCAGAAGCTGCACTTCTCCACCACGCCGCGCATCCGAACCGAAACGTCCGGGTTCAGCATTTTCTCCATCCCCGCCGGCCAGACCGGATCCCACCAGTTGAAATGGCGGGCGTGGTAGGGGCAGGCGGCCATGCAGTACCGGCAGCCGAAGCAGCGGGTGTAAATCTGGCTGACGATGCCGGTGCTCCACTCGTAGTCGGTGGCCGTGGCCGGGCAGACGGAAACGCAGGGGGAATGGCCGTCGTGCCCTTCGCAGTGCTGGCAGGGGCGGGGCAGATAGCAGACGTCCGCGTCGGGGAAGGATTTTCCGTTGGTCAGCCGATAGACCTGTATCCAGCTGATGCTGAGTTTTTTGTCCGACTCGTCTTCCCGAAACGGCACGTTGTTTTCGGCCATGCACGCCACCATGCAGGCGCCGCAGCCCGTGCACTTGTCCAGGTTGACGACCATCCCGAACCGTTTCACGGTTTCGTGTTTGCTTGCTTTGCTCATCGGAACCTCTTCATCCGTTTTCGATTATAGACGTTCGGCGGCCGCGCCGATCAGGCGATGACGAGATTCGCCCGGATGCCCCAGGCGGCGTCAAGACCGGAAACGGGATCGGAAACCGGTTCGATCAGGGAATTGACGTTGGCGCCCTTGAAGGCCAGGTATTTGGATCCGGCGGTGTGGCCCAGGCCCCGGGGCATGGCGATCACGCCGGGCAGAATGGCGTCGGAGGTGTGGATCCGA
>CAYFVR010000150.1:0-11728 GCA_964346545.1 uncultured Desulfobacterales bacterium
CTGATACAAAAGGGAATACGGGAAACCCTTCACAATGATTTTTCGTGTTTCTTTTCCCACGCGAGTCCACGCCTCGGGCATGAATTGGATTCGCTCGATTGCCGCAGATACTTCGTGAAAAAAACGCCGGCCCAATCCGGGAGATTGGCGGTCGTAGTATTCAATGGCCTCCTCCAGTTCAAGCTCGGCCAAGGACAGGAGCCGAACCTTCAATCCGAATACCGCCGCTGGATGATCTCCCAATCCGTCGCTTTCAGTTCTCCCCGTTTGTAGGCGGCGTAACGCGCTTCCGCTTCGGCGGCCCAATTTTTCTCGACGGCCGGATCGGGGGGATCGAGGCTGGAGAAGATGGCCTCGATCAGTTGAACCCGTTCGCTCGGATTCAGCCGGGATGCCTTCCGCGCCAATTCTTCAACGGACTCCATATCGTTCCTCTTTGGATTTTCGGTACAAGTTAAGGGACTCGGCGGCAACTAAAATACCGTTTGGGATTTCCCTCGCTCCATCGTGCCGGATTGTCAAAGGGCGAATGCAATTCGCCCCTGCCCGATTCCGTCAAAATGGACGGCGTTGGGATTAAAGCGGTACGTTGACAAATTCCGAGTCCCTAAGTTGAATGGGAAAAACCGGCTTGGGGCAGAAATCACCCCCGCGTCAACCCCTTCAACAACGCCCCCAACTGGGAAAGCTGATACGGCTTCGCGATCCGGTCCTTGAATCCCCACTTCTCGAAATCGGAAATCACCGCGTCGGTGGCGTAGCCGCTGGAGACCACCGCCGTCACCTCCGGGTCCACGGCCCGCAGCTCCTGGATCGCCTCCTTGCCGCCCATCCCGCCGGGCACCGTCAAATCCAGAATCACCACGTCGAAGGGCCGTCCCTCCCGCACCGACTCGGCGTAACGGTCCACCGCCTCCTGGCCGTCCGCCGTCAGCGCCGTTTCGTAGCCCAGGTGCGCCAGCATCTGCCCCAGCAGCTCCCGGATCATCTCCTCGTCGTCCATCACCAGCACCCGGCGCGTTCGTTCCTCCCCTTTCTCGGACGCCGCGTCCGGTTCCGGACGGCTCGCTCCGCCGGAAAAGGCCGGCAGATAGATGGACACCTCCGTGCCGTCTCCCGGCGCGGAGGTCACGTGGATGTGGCCCCCGTGGCGGCGGACGATGGCGTGGGCGATGGGCAGGCCGAAGCCCATTCCCTTCTGGGCGCCTCTTCGCTTGGTGGTAAAATAGGGATCGAAAATGTCCAGCAGATGTTCCGCCTCGATGCCTTCCCCCGGGTCCCGCACCGTAATCCGCACGTACTCCCCGGCGGCCAGCGGCGGCATGTCCCCATCGGCCAGCCGCTCGTTGTCGGCGGTCACTCGCACCGTGCCGCCCCTGGGCATCGCCGCCAGCGAATTCAGGGCGATATTGTTGATCACCTGGCCGATCTGGCTGGGGTCCACGTCCACCGCCCAGAGATCCTCCGAGAACCTCCCCTTCCAGTCGGCCGGGGAACCGGTCAGGGCCAGGCTCATGGCGTCCCGAATGATCACCCGGATGTCGGCCACTTGCCGTACCGGCTTGCCGCCGGAGGCGAAATAGGTGAACTTGCCCGTCAGGTTCCGGGCCCGCATGGCCGCCCGCTCCGCCTCCGCCAGCCAGCGGACGCTCTTTTCGTCGTCTTTCACCGCCAGTTGCAGCAGATTGATGTTGCCCATGATCACCGACAACAGATTGTTGAAATCATGGGCGATGCCCCCGGCCAAAATCGCCACCGATTCCAACTTCTTGGTCCGCAGCAGCTCTTCCTCGAACTGGCGCTGCCGGGTCAAATCCTCGCAGGTGAGCATCACTTGGCCGCCGTCCAGCCGGGCCATGCGAAAGCGAACCGTTCGGATCGCGCCGTCCCTGGTTCGCACGTCCACTTCCCGGGCCGGCGCCGGCGCGGTGCGGCTCAGCTCCACGTCGGCCTTCCATATTTGCTTCACCCGTTCCCGCTCTTCCGGCTGGGGATAGACCCGGGTCAGCAAATCCTTTTCATGAGAAAGGTCGGCCAGGGTGTAGCCGAACAGCTCGGAAAAACGGCGGTTGACGTAGCGGATCCGACCGTCGTCGGCCACGATGAAGATGGGGAAGGGGGAAACCTCGGCCATGCGGCGGAACCGGGCCTCGCTGCGCCGCAGTCGCCGCTCCACCTCGGCCTTGTGCAGGGCCATCTCCACCGTCACCAGCAATTGCCGGGGCTCCAGCGGCTTCAGCAGATATCCGGCCGGTTCCAGCCGGTTGGCCCGGGTCAGCATTTCCTCGTCGGTGTAGGCGGTGCTGAAAATGATCGGCGTGTCCACATGCCCCCGAATCGCCTCGGCCGTTTCCAGGCCGTCCCGATTTCCCCCCAGGGCGATGTCCATCAAGATCAGGTCGGAACCGCCCTCCACGGCCTGGTTCAGCGCGCCTTCGCCGGTGGTTTCCACCGCGATCACCCGATAGCCCATCTGTTCCAGAAGCTTGCGGGTGTACATGCCGACGAGCAGATCGTCCTCGACGATCAGGATGGCGGGGGCTGGGGAATCGAAATGGGGCGTATCCACGGCGGTTTCGACCTCTGGGCGCGTTTTCGCGGGGTTTTCGAAGGTCCCAAAAATGACTGCCGAAAAAAACGCGGCCGAAAGCGGACCCTCGAAAGGATTTCGGCCCGCGGCGACGGGTTTACTCGGGCGCTCCCCGTTCGGGGATTTGCAGTCGATCCCGAATCTGGTCCATGCGGAATCGTTTTCTTTCGGTCAGCTTTTCCAGCGCGCCGTGCAAGGTGCGATCCATGGCCACCATGTCTTCGGCGCTGACGATGATCCGCTTCAGCTCCGGGATGCGGAGCCGCTGGGTGGCCCCCAGGTAGACGGGCTGGATGTAGATGATGGTGCCGCTCACCGGGAACACGATGAGCCGGCCAAGCTGGACTTTGGATCCGGCCTGGTCCCACAGGGTGAATTCCTCGGCGATGTTGGTGTCCTGGTTGATCAGGGCCGTCACCTGGGAGGGGCCGTGGATCTGGCGGCCCCGGGAAAAGCTGAAGATGGTGATTTTTCCGTAATTGTCTCCGTCGCAGCCGACCACCGCCAAAGAGCGGAGGTTGTCCCGGTTGATGGGACTCATGGGGCTCAGCAACATGAACTCCTGCTTTTGGGGGTCCAGCAGGTTCAGGGTCATGTAATAGGGCGCCAGAAACGTGTCTTCCTGGCGCTTGGCGAACTCCCAGGTGTCCTCCTCCCGGTAGAACACGGAGGGGTCTTTCTGGTGGTATCGGCTGTAAATCGACATTTGGGCGGTGAACAACTGTTTCGGGTATCGGATGTGATTCCGAATCTCCTCGGGCATTGCGCTCATCGGTTCCAGCAATCCCGGATAAATCCGTCCGTAGGCCCGAATGATGGGATCGTCCGGTTCGGAAACGAAGTAGCGGGGCGTGCCGTTGTAGGCGTCGATCACGATTTTTACCGAGTTTCGGACGTAGTTCATTTCCCGGTTGTCGAATTCTTCCTCGTAGGGCCCCTTTCCGTATTTTCGCGCGAACGGATACCGATTCGAATGGGTGTAGGCGTCCTGAATCCAGAAAAATCCCCGTTCGGTGGCCACCAGATAGGGGTCTTTATCCAGCATCAGGAAAGGCGTGATGGTTTCGCTCATTTCCCGGATGTTTTGCCGGAACAGGATCCGGCTGTCCCGGTTGGTCTTGGTGGTGAAAAAAATATTTTTTTCTTTGAAAAAAATGGCGAACAGAATTTTGCGCAGCGGGGAGGAGACGGAGACGCCGCCGGCGCCGCTGTAATGGTAAACGATTTCTTCCAACCCGTCGCCGGGATGGTCGATTTCCCCGATGTCGTTGGGGGCGATCACGTATTCGTATTCCTCTTCCCCGAAATAGATCTGGGGACGGGCCACGTCGAAATCCAGCTCGGAAACCATGGGCAGGTCCCGCATGAACCAGGTGATGGGTTCGTCGCCCCCCTGGGAGGCCGGGGTCATCACCGCGCCGTAGCCATGGGTATACTGCAATCGTCGGTTGATCCAGTTCTGGGCGCCTTCGGGCAGCAGCTTCATGCTGATTTCCCGGGCGGACAAGAAGACCTGCTGGTACTGGTCCGAGACGATGTAGCGGTCCACGTCCACCCCCGGAAAGGAATAGAAGGTGCGGATGCCCTGAAGCTGGGTGTAGACGTCGTCCAGCATTTCCCGGTCCCACACCGGAACGTTTCGGAGGTTGCGCTGGATGTCCGAGTCGGTGTCGTACTGAGGCGTCGGAGTCATCCGAAAATTCCGGGTTTCCGTGTCCGAGAGCTTGAAGGCGTCCAGCGTCGCCTGGATGTTCATCTCGATAAACCGGCTTTCCCGGGCCACCTCGTTGGGTTGAACGTAGTACTTGTCCACGGCGTTGAACAAGAAGGACGTGTTGCGGACGCCCAGCACCAGCAGAAAGAGAAACGCGCAGGCCAGCAGCGGCTTCAGCCCTTTTCTTCGGTGCAGATAATAGAGCCCCAGCCCCGCGGCGACCAGAAAAAGGAGAAAGGAGAGCCAGATCAGGGGAAGGTGGAGCCGCATTTCGATGAATCCGGGACCGCTGAACCGGGGGAGATGGTTTTCCGAGTACAGCAGCGAGTAACGCTCCAGGAAAAATCCCCAGGAAATGATCAGAATGAGCACCGAGGCGATCACGGAAAGATGGAGCCTCGCCTCCCGGGGAAGGCGCTGTTCCTTTCCCTGAAGCACCCGGCTTTCGACGTAGTAGAGAATGCACAGCCCCGCCAACAGCAGAAGGAACGTGAAAAGCAGCCGGTTTTGGATCAGGATGAACACGGGAAGGTCGAAGAGGTAAAAACCGATGTTTTTCCCAAACGCCGGATCGGAAAGCGGGCCAGAAGGGCCGAAAAAAAATAGGAGGGCGTCCTCCCATCGTTCGAAAAATTTCGCGGCGAGAGGAATGGCCAGCAGGACCGAAAGCGGGGTGTAGACTTTCAGGGAGCCGCTTTGGGCCAGCTTCAGCACTTTGCGTCGGCGCTTTTGGCAGTCGGGGTCGTCGGGCGGACAGACTTCCCCGTCGAGGCCCTGGCCCAGATACCGCGAGGCGATCCAGAAATTGCCAAAGAAAATTCCGAAAAACAGAAAAAAAACGCCAAAGAAGACCAGATAGCGGTACACGATCCGCAGGAGATAATATCCCCGCAGACCTTTGGAGTCGAACCACCAGAGATTGACGAAAAAGTCCAGAAAGATGAAGTTGAAGAGGACGTAAACGACGGCGATGCCGAAAATTCCCACGCCCGCGAGAATCGCCCAGAGTTTCCAGTTCCGCATTCAGGTTCTCCTTGGCGGGTGAAACGAACCCAAGGGTCCGTGACGAAACGCCGCTTCCGGGGCCACCGGAAACGGCGCGGAATTCCGAGAAATACGGTTTGCACCCTACCAGAGCCCCCACCCATTTTCAAGCGGATTCAGCGGCGGGCGGGGCCGGAAACCGGCGGCTCAGGCCGGGGTGAAAACCATCTTTTTTTCGCTGTTGTTGTAGTAGACCATCCGCCCCTTGAAGCGGCGCTCCTCCCCGAAAATGTTTTGAAGCCGCACGTCCTCCCCGTCGGTGGTGACCAGGTCCACGTTTTCCAGAATTCGGGTTTCGTCGTTTCCCTCTTTCACGAATGCGTTGATGTCGCACATGGGTTTCCTCCCGTCGGTTTTGGGTTGAAATTTTCTTCCCGTAAGCTGTTCCCGTTTCCGCTCCGCGTCAACCGCGCCGCCGTCCCCGCAGAAAGGCCGCCGCCGCCAGCGCGGCCGCGATCGGCCCCGCCGGACTTTCCGGCCGAAGGCCGTAGACCACCGTCGCCGCCCCGCCCAGGCCGGCGGCCAGCGCCATCCAGCCCAGCCGATCCGCGGCCCGCTCCAGGCCGTCCAGTCGTCGGCGAAGCTCCGGGGTCGGGGCGGTTCGAACGGTCAGGTCGTCCCGCTCCGCCCGGCGCAGCAGCCGCTCCATTTGCTCCGGCAGGGCCGCCGCGGCGCGAAAGGCCCTCGCCAGTCCGCCCAGCCGGGCCAGCCCCTCCGATCGAAGTTCTTCCTTGGCGTACCGCTCCGCGTAGGGCAGGGTTTTGGCCCAGACGTCGAATTCCGGGTCCAGGTGGGCCGCCAGGCCGGAGAGGATGCCCAGGGCCCGGACCACGAAGAGCATGTCGGCCTGGAACTGAAACGGCGCGCTCTGGATCACGTCCCGGTAGTCCCGGAAAAATTCCTTGGCGCCGTCCAGGGCCACGTCCTTGAGGCGGCCCATCTGGACGCCCCGGAACCGGTCGAACAGGGCCTGGTGGACCTCCTCCAGCCGCTTCAAATCGGCTCCGGGCAGCAGGGTTCCGGCGTCCACCAGAGATTGAACCAGCAGATGGGCGTCTCCCGTGCCCAACCCCACGGCATATTTTCGCAACGCCGCGCGGAGGCGATCCGGAATGGGCGTGGCCATCCCGAAGTCCACGAACATGATCTGGAAGGGGCGGTCGGGCGCGTGGGGAACCGGATCGCCCGGGCCGAAGGCGATCCCGGCCGCCGCTTCGTCGTGCGTCGGCAACGGCCGCACGAACAGATTGCCGGGATGGGGGTCCACATGGACGAAAAAGGTTTCGAAGACCTGGCGCATGTAGCCGGTGTAGAGCCGGTCGGCCACCGCCCCGGGGGAAATGCCGGCCGCCGCCATCCTCTCCCGATCGGCGATCTGAAGATGGCCCACGTCCTCCAGGGTCAGGGTTCGGCCCCGGCTTTGTTCCGGGAACACCCGGGGGAAGCCGAAGCCGGGATCCCCGGCGAAGTCGGTTCGGAGTCGGGCCAGGTTTTCCCGCTCCGCGGCCAGGTCCAGCTCCCGGCGGGTGACCTCGGCGAATTCCGCGTAGAGCCAGTCCAGGTCCACCCGTTTTTGAAGCCCCGGATACCGGCGCATCCAGCGAAAGGCGATCTGGACGGCGGCCAGGTCGGTTTCCACCAGGGCCTGAATGCCGGGGCGCAATACCTTGGCCACGGCCCGTTCCCCGCCGGGCAGGCGGACCCGATGGGCCTGGGAGAGGGAGGCCGCGCCCAGAGGGATCGGATCGAATTCCGCGAAGACCGTTTCCACCGGGCTTTGAAAATCCTCGGCGATCTGGGCGCGAACGGTCTCGACCGGGGCGGGCGGCACCTCGTCCTGGAGGCCCGCCAGCTCCCGGGTCACCTCCACCGGCAGGATGTCCACCCGGATGCTGAGAAACTGGCCCAACTTGATGAGCACGCCGCCCAGCTCCACGGCAAGGGCCCGGAACCGCCGGGCGACCCGCCGCCAGCGTTTCAAGGCGTCGGGCCGAAGGCGGCGGAAGCCGGGACGATTGAGCAGCAGGTCCCACCAAAGGGTCTGAAACACCACGCCCAGGATGAATCGGCGGACCCGGCGATAGCGCCGGACGTCGATGTTTCGCCCCGCCGACCGGGGGGCGTCGTCTATCGAATCCGTCATGTGGGGCAGCGGCCCCGATCCCGCCGGGACCGCTCCGCGCCCCGGATCAGCCAGTTCAGAAAGCGTTGGAAAAGGCCGGGGCGGGCTTGGTCTTCGGCCGGGGGCGGGGGAGACGCGGAATCGTTCGCCGACCGGGCCGTCGATTCGGCGCTCGGCTTGGCGGTCGTTTTGTTCGTCATGGAAACCCTTTCCGGATCGGGAATTTCGCGGATGGGTCCGCGCGGCGCGCGGCGTCCGGGACGATGCTATCCACGTCCGCCCATGGTCCGCAGGTACATGTTTTTCAAATAGACTTCGGAGAGGGTGCGGGCGGCGGCGTCGATCTGCGTGGGCGTGTTGAATACGTGGGGCGAAAAGCGAATCCGCCCCTGGCGCTCGGCCGCGACGACGCCGGCCTCTTGGAGGGCCGCGACCAGAACCCCGGCGTCGGCTTCCGGCCGCTCGCAGACCACGATGCCGGTGGGATGATCCGGGAAGCGGTCGGACGTCACCTGAAACCCGGCCTTGCGCAGCCGTCGGGCCAGTTGGGCCGAAAGCTCCCAGATCCGCTCCCGCACGGCCTCGAAACCGATTTCCTCCAGAAAGGAAAGCGAGGCCCGGAACCAGACCCAGTCGGCCAGGCCGGGGGTGGAGATGGCGAAGCGCTCCGTGTCGGGCTTCAGCTCGTCCTTGTAGGGCAGGTAATGCTGGGGCTTCACCACCGACTGGGTGCCGACGAAGACCGGGGTCAGCTCCGCCAGCCGCTCCGGCCGCACGTACAACGCGCCCAGGCCCGGCGGGCCCATGAGCCACTTCCAGGCGGAAAAGGCCATGAAATCGATTCCGGCCGCCTCCACGTCCACCGGCCGCATCCCCACGCCCTGGGTTCCGTCCAGGACGAAGCGAATGTCGTGCTCTCGGAGAAGCGCGCCGATCTCCGCCAGCGGATAGGGCATTCCGGTGCACCAGTGGACGGCGGAAAGCGCCGCCACCCGGGTCCGGGAGGTGATGTGCTCCCGGAGCGCATCCAGAAACGCGGCCGGAGTGGGGCCCGCCGGGACCGTCTTCAGAACGATGCCCCGTTTCTCCCAGTGCCGCCAGGGGTAGACGTTGCTGGGGTATTCGTCCTCCAGCAGCAGGATTTCGTCCTCCGGGCGCAGGCTCAGCCCGCGGGAGACGATGTTCATGCCCTCGGCGGTGTGGTGGATCAGCGCCAGCGCCTCGACCCGACAATTCAGCAGGCGGCCGAGGATGCCCTTGACGGCGGAACCGGTGGCGGGGAACGATTCGGTTTCGGTGAGAATGCCGTCCCGGGCGAAGCCGGACATGAACCGGGCCATGGCCTCGGCGACATGAGTTCCGGCGGGGGAGACCCCGCAGTTGTTCAGCCAGATGCGTTCGCGATTGACGGGAAAGGCTTCCTGGACGGCGTTCCAATTCATGGCGGCTCCCGAATTTAACGAAATTCTAACATGGTGTCGGCCGGGATTTTGGTATAGAAAAAGGTTTCGGCGGGCGGGTGACGGAACCCGCCCGATCATCGACGGGCCCGGGTGAATCTTTTGTACGGAAGTTGGGCGGAAATCGCAACCGCCTTGTGCGGCCTCCGCGGAGACCGTCGAACGCGGCGGGACCGATTTCCCGCCCTCCGGATCGGATCGGGCTTTTTCACGCGCCCCGAATTTGGGGGGGGCGATTCATGGGGGGACGCCATGTCCAGTTCGGCCCGAAGCGAACGCGTTCTGGTGGTGGACGACGAGGAGGACATTCTTGAGTTGGTGCGTTACAATTTGTCCTCCGAAGGATACGAGGTGGTCACGGCCGTCACCGGAGAGGCGGCGCTGGACGCGGCCCGGTCGGCGGAGCCGGACCTGATCGTTCTGGATCTGATGCTGCCCGGCATCGACGGTCTGGACGTGGCCCGCATTCTCAAGGAGGATCCCCGAACCCGGGGCATCCCCATCGTCATGCTGACCGCCAGGGGCGAAGAGGCCGACGTGGTGCGGGGCCTGGAGCTGGGGGCCGACGACTATCTCGCCAAACCTTTCAGCCCCCGCATTCTGGCCGCCCGGGTGGGGGCGGTGCTTCGCCGGATGGAAGCCAAGGGGGAAACCGACGGCGCAATCATTCGCCTGACCGACCTGACCATCGATCCCGGCCGCCGCAAGGTGGTGGTTCAGGGGCGGGACGTGGATCTTTCCTATACCGAATTCCAGATTCTTCTCTTTTTGAGCAAGCGGCCCGGCTGGGTCTTCACCCGCTCCCAGATCGTGGACGCCGTCCGGGGCGACAATTATCCGGTGACCGATCGCAGCGTGGACGTGCAGATCGTCGGTCTGCGGAAAAAACTGGGCGGCCGCGGCGCCTACATCGAAACCGTTCGCGGGGTGGGGTACCGGTTCAAGGAATTTTCATGAAGCGGCATCGCCGACTTTTTTGGCGGGTCTATCCCTCCTTCCTCCTCATCACCCTTCTTTCCCTTCTGGCCCTGGGCGTTCACGCCCAGCTCTCCATGCGGCGGTTTTTTCGGGAACACAGCATCGAAAATCTTCAGTCCCGGGCGATTCTTCTGGAGGGACGAATCCGCCCGTTGCTGCGCGCGCCGGACCCGGAAATGGTGGACGCCGTCTGCAAAGCGACGGGGCGGCCCTCCGGGACCCGGCTCACCGTCATTCTTCCGGATGGCCGGGTGATCGGCGAATCCCACGCCGATCCGGCGGCGTTGGACAACCACGCCCGGCGTCCGGAAGTCCGAGAAGCCATCCGAAACGGCGTCGGCTTTTCCAGCCGGCGCAGCGTCACCCTTCGAGAGCGGCTGATGTACGTGGCGGTGCGGCTGGACGAGGGCGGCCGGACCTTGGGGGTGCTGCGGACGGGCCGGTCCATGGAGCGCCTGGAGGCGGAACTTCGGGACCTTCAGAGGGAGAAGCTCCTCTTCGGGCTGCTGGTGGCGCTGCTGGCGGGCGTAGGCAGTCTGTGGCTGTCCCGCGGGATCGCCCGGCCCATCGAGGCCATGCGACGGGGCGCGGAAGCCTTCGCCTCCGGCGACCTGGCCCTGCGGTTGCCCGCCCCGGACACCGAGGAGTTGGCCCGCCTGTCCGCCGCGTTGAACCGAATGGCCCGGGAGCTGAACGACCGGCTCCGCATGGTGGAGGACCAGCGCAACGAGCTGGACGCGATTCTTTCCAGCATGCGGGAAGGGGTGGTGGGCGTGGACGGGGAGGAGCGGGTCATCAACATCAACCCCGCGGCCGCCCGGATGTTTCTGCGGAAACCCCGGGAAATGGTGGGGCGAACGGTGCAGGAGGTGATCCGCAGCCCCGATCTGCATCGGTTCATTCGGGCCTCCCTGGCGGGGGAAACGCCCAAGGACGCCGACATCACTTTTTATCACGAAGGCGAATGCGTTCTGAACACCCACGGCACCGCGCTGAAAAACGCCGCGGGTCGGCGGATCGGCGCCTTGGTGGTGTTCCACGACGTCACCCGGCTACGGCGACTGGAGATCATGCGGCGCGAGTTCGCGGCCAACGTCTCCCACGAGATCAAGACGCCCCTGACCGCCATCCAGGGGTTCGTGGAAACGCTCCGGGACGGGGCGCTGGAAAAGCCGGAAGAGGCCCGGCGGTTTCTGAAGATCATCGACCGCCACACCGAGCGGTTGAGCGCCATCATCGGGGATTTGACGAAACTTTCGGAAATCGAGCAACGCGGGCAGCTCCCGGTCCAACGGTCTTTGCTTCGCCCGGTTCTCGCCAACGCGTTGGAAGTTTGCCGGCCGGCCGCCAAGTCTCGGGGCATTGGGATGGAGCTGGAGTGCGACGGGACGCTGGAAGCCGACATCCACGCCGCCTTTCTGGAACGGGCGTTGGTCAACTTGGTGGACAACGCCGTCAAATACGGTCCCGACGGCGGCCGGGTTTGGGTGACCGCCGTCCGCGAATCCGGCGAAATCCGCATCCGGGTGCGGGACCAGGGCGTCGGGATTCCGGCCCCGCATCTGCCCCGCATTTTCGAGCGGTTTTACCGGGTGGACAAATCCCGCAGCCGCAAGGAAGGCGGGACCGGCCTCGGTCTCGCCATCGTCAAGCACATCGTCCAGGCCCACGGCGGCCGCGTGGTCGCCGAAAGCGAACCGGGCGAGGGGAGCACGTTTACGGTGTGCCTGCCGGAGACGGAAGTTCCGGGGAAGTCGGCGTCCTAAATTCTCCACCCGCCTTTTGGCTCCAATACCGGTCATTTTGACGGAAAATGGTAG
>CAYFVR010000151.1:0-11603 GCA_964346545.1 uncultured Desulfobacterales bacterium
AAACGGAAGAGCGATTGGCCTCTGGAGAAGAAAAACTGATCGACTGGGAAACCGCAAAGGCTTTACTCCTAAATCGTTTACAAGGAGAACCCGGCATATCTTCTCCGTAATCGCGAGGACTCTGTTGGTCTTCCACGGGGCGGATTCGAGTCGGCGATTCATTGAGGCCAAAGAGGATTATCCATTCGGTTTTCGGGTAAAAAAAATGCGAAATAACAAAACCCAATCCGTCCGTATTATCGGTCTTCATGAGCAAACCAACGATCCGGATTTGCGGGACACCACTCCGGCGGAACGGGTTGGGATGATGTGGCAGGTTGCGCTTGACGCATGGGCATTCAAAGGAGAGCCGATTGCTGAACCCAGACTTCCGAGACATGTTGTCCGCGTTAAAAGAGGATTTTGCAAGCCAAATTCCGATTGACACCCCACCCGTTTTCCTTCAAAAATCCAATTCAACCAATTTGAAGGAAAACGCCCCATGCACCTCCCCGAATGGACCGAAAACCAGCGCCGCGTCTTCATCGACGCAACCCAAATCCATGACGCCTGGCGGGAAGCCGACCGCAAGACCCGCGCCTACCAGGGCGGAATGCACTGGAAAACCGCCAAGGGCCGCCAATACCTTTTCCGCACCCGGGACCGCCGCGGTTACGGCAACTCCCTCGGCCCCCGATCCCCGGAAACCGAGCAAATCCTCGCCGACTTCCGGCGCGGCAAGGCCGACGCCAAAGAACGGCTGAGCCATCTCCGTTCCCGCCTCGCCGAACAGGCCCGTTTCTGCAAAGCCGCCCGGCTGGACCGCGTCCCCAAGCTGGTCACCGCCATCCTCCGCCTGCTGGACGGCGGCGGCCTCCTGGGCAAAAACCTCATGGTTGCCGGCACCCACGCCATGCATGCCTACGAAGCCGCCGCCGGCGTCTGGTTCGATCCCGCCGCCCTGGCCACCGGCGACATGGACCTCCTCTGGGACGTCCGCCCGCGCCTTCGCCTGGCCGGAAACCCCGAATCCGGCCAAGGGCTTCTGGGCATTCTCCGCAAGGCCGACCGCAGCTTCGAGGCCCTCGCCCAGGGCAATTTCCGGGCCGTCAACCGCGACGGCTTCATGGTGGACCTCATCAAGGCCGAGCCCCGGAAAATCCATCAAAAAGAACCCCGCCGCATGGGCGACGACGGCGACCTGGAAGCCGCCGAAATTCCCAACCTTCAATGGCTCCTGGCCTCCCCAAAACTGGAGCAGACCGTCATCGGCGGCGACGGATTCCCCGCCCGGATGGTCGCTCCGGACCCTCGCGCCTTCGCCATCCACAAAATCTGGCTGAGCGACCAGCCCTCCCGCGAACCGGTCAAGCGTCGTCGGGACCGGGAGCAGGGCAGGGCGGTCGCCGCGCTGACGATGGCCTATTTGCCGGATCGGCCCTTCAAAACCGACCTCCTGCGGATGCTTCCCAAAAGCGTGGTGGACGCCGCCCGAAAAGACGTGGAATCGGAAGAATTGCCGCCAGGATTCGGGGAGGAATGATTTTTTCTGGAACGAAATGGCATTCCCAAAAGCGACGAATTCCGTAAATCGAGGGACGTAGGGGCAACCCCCCGTGGTTGCCCTCGCGCGAGTCCCCTCATTTCCGCAAACAATCCGGGCAAACCGCCTTCAACTCCGGCGTGAACCGAATCCGCCACGTCGCCGCGCCGCAGGACTCGCAGGCCCACGGGTCCAGGGCCTGGGTTTTGGGATTGTAGAAAAACGAGAGATTCCGCCGCCGCTTCCCCACCGTGGCCCGGGTCAGCAGCTTGACCGCCGGGGTCAGAACCCGCAAAAACGCGGCGGGTCGAACCGTCACTTTCACCCCGTATTTGTTCCGCAGGTCCGCCGATTTTCGGGCCAGTTCATCGGGAATCATTTCCATTTTTTCCCGCCGATCGGCGACGAGCTGTTCCGACAGGCCGGTTCGCTCCAGGCTTTTTTCCATTTCCGCCCGATATCCGGCATAGTATTCCGCCATGTTCCGAATGTCCCGCCGGTAGCGCCGCTCCATCTGCTCCCGAAACACGGCGATGCGCTCCGACACCGCCCGCTCCATGGCCCGGCCCATGACCGGCAGCCGTTTCTTCCAGAGCCCCAGGTCCGGCCCCGCCTTCCCGGCCCCCAAAAATTCCCGGCGCAACCCCACCAGCGCATCGTCCATACCGGGGACCAGCACTCCGGTCTCCCGGTTGAACGCCAGGGTCACCAGCCCCTCCTGTTGTTCGTCGCTCTGGGCTTGGTACCAGACCGTCATCACCAAATATTCCGTCTGGATTTCCGCGTGGTTTTCCAGTCGCAATACCGCGTCGGGGACGGAGAAGCTCTTCTCCAGCAGCTTTTCGAAGCCGCCGCTTTTCAGGTAATCGAACGCCAGCCGGCAGACCGCCACCGGGGCGCCGGCGGTGGCCCGTTCCACCATCCGTTCGATCAGCGGCGAGCCATAGCCCAGCAGCGGCGGCGCGGCCTCGGATTCGGGGCTGTCCAGCACCGGGACGGCGCCGTCGTCGGGGGTGCGGGCGGTCACGAGTTCCGGCAGATTCAGGGCGTCGGCCAACTCCTCGGGCAGCACCGCTTCCCAGCCCGCTTCCGCCGGTTCCACCACGGCCCCGCCCCGTTCCAGGAAATGGCGGGCGAATCGTTCCGGCAGCCGATCCGCGGCGTCAGAGTTCATATTCGTCTCCAAACAGCTTCTCGTCCAGTTCCTTGGTTTTCTGATAGCCCGACTTCACCCGGCGGAGATAGGCGGCCAGCTTCTCGAAACCGGTTTTCCGCGCCTCGTCGGAGTCGGCCTCGGCCCAGATGTCGTAGACCATTTCGGAAAAATCCCGCTCCCCGCGCATCCGGCCCAGGATCATGTCGATTTCGCCGATGACCATCTCGAACATGTTGATTTTTTTGTCCAGAATTTCGAGGATGTAATCCTCCAGGGTCCCCGTTCCGCAGAGGTTGAAGATGGACACCGGCTTGTCCTGCCCGATCCGGTGAATCCGGCCCACCCGCTGCTCGATTTTCATGGGGTTCCAGGGCAGATCGTAGTTGACCATCTGATGGCAAAACTGAAGGTTGCGGCCCTCGCCGCCCACCTCGGTGGTCAGCAACAGGTCGGCCGACTCCCGGAACCGGTCGATCTGGGCGTCTTTTTCGGCGTTGGAAAGGCCGCCATGGAAAACGCCGTGCTCCACCCCTTGGGCTTTCAGAAAATCCGAGAGGAAATCCAGCGTCGCCCGGTATTTCACGAAGACCAGCAGCTTGCCGGGGTTGTTGAGGATCAGCTCGGCCAGCACCTCGTTTTTCCGAGTGTGGCTCACCTTGCGGCATTGCTTGAGCAGCGCCTGAATTTCTTTTTTGGGAGCGGCGGCCTTTCCGTCTTTTTCCAGTTGCCGTTGCAGGGTGGCCTCCACGGCCCGGGGAGAAGATCCGGCGCCCGCCAGCAGGTTTTTCAGCAGCATCCGGCTGGCGCCGCTGTCCAGGGAATCGTGGAGAAAATCGTTGAGGGCCGCGTACAGTTCCGCCTCTTTCCGGGTGGGGTCCACGCGGTAGGTTTCGGCGAACCGGGGCGGCAGGTCCAGCTTGGCCACGGCCCGGGTGTTGCGGATCATCACCTCGTCCAGCAGGCCGCGAAGTTGTTCCCGGTTCCGGGGATCGGTGGGGTCGCCCCGGGTCATGAATTCCTCCCGGAACCGGGTCGCCGTCTTCAACTGGCCGGGCTTGAGCAGGGTGATGAGGTTGTACAGCTCCATCAGGTTGTTTTCCACCGGCGTGGCGGTCAGCAGCAGCAGGTACTTTTTCTGGAGCGCGTTGACCAGCTTCCAGTTCAGGGTGTTCCGGTTTTTCAGATGATGGGCCTCGTCCACGATGACGATGTCGTATTCCCGGGCGGTCACCATCGGAAAATGTTTTTTGGATTTGGCCTGGTTGATGGAGGCGAGCACGAAGGGCGATTCCCAGAATTCCGGGTCGCCGGAGCGGAAGCCGGAATCGTCGGTGGAGGGAATCTCGACCCCGAATTTGGCGGAGAGTTCCTGCCGCCACTGGCTCACCAGCGGCGTGGGCGTGAGGATCAGTCCGGAACGGATCATGCCGCGCTGGAGATATTCGGAAAAGACCAGCAGCGCCTCGATGGTCTTGCCCAGCCCCACCTCGTCGGCCAGCAGGGCCCGGCCTCGAAACCGCTTGAGCACCTTCCGGGCCGCCTCTTCCTGATACCAGAGGGACTGAACGTCCTGGAGCCCGGCCAGACAGATCAGCCGGTCGAAGGTCTCGTTGAGCCGGACCTGAAACGCCTCCAGCGTAAGCTCTCGGGCTTCCGGCGGCGCGATTTCCGCCATTTCCAGCATGGCGGCCAGCGCATCGGTATCCACCTGGATGGTCAGCGGAATTCCCTCCGTTGGAATCGCTTTAGCCAGCTTCGGGTCCAAATTTACGGAGACCGTCGCGGGAGGTTCCGGGGAAGGCGCCGGCGCCGGCGGGGTGAACTGCGTCCGTTTTGGCGCTGGAGCCTTCTTTTTGCCGGCGCCGGCGGTTTTCCCAGCCTTTCCGGAACGTCCGTTCTTCTTGGGGGAATTTGGGTTCCCTTTGGCCGCAGACGTTTTCCGGCCGCCGCCTCCAAACGGCGGTCCGGAAGAACCGGATTCTTTCGGGCCCTCGGGCGCGGATCGGTTCGGACGCGGTTGAGGAGATTGTTGCGGTGCAGAATCGACGTCGGCGTCTTCCGGCCGATCCGAATCTTCCCCATTGAAACCGTCGAGGGAAAGCTGGGTCTGTTCCGGCGCTTTTGCCGAAGGCGGGGCGTCGGCGCCGGTTTCCGGATCGCCGGAAGGGATCGCCGGCGGCTTCCGCTTTCGAGATCGCCGGGGTTGGGGAAGCGGAAAGGAAAAATAGTCCGGGTGCCGCTCCATTTCCATCTGGACCAATTTCGCCTCCACCGTCATGCCCCGGTCGAGATATTGCCGGCGAAGCGCCTTGAGCGTAATGATGGGCATGGAATAGTGCTGATTCACCCGTTTCAGCACTTCGAAGGTCAAATCTTCGTCATCCAGTCGATACCCGATATTGTAGAGATTTTGGAGAATCGGAAGCTCGGTGCCGCATACCTCAAATACGTCCCAGGCGAGTCGAAGCGCCGTTTCCGGATCGTCTTCAATGGCCGCTTCCGCCTTGGACAGGAGAATCCCGAGCCGTTTCTCCCGGGCGCTTCCCGCCGACGGCGAGCGTCGTGATTTGGGTTCCCGGCTTTTGCCCCGTTTATTGTTCTTGGAAGACTTTGCCATCCGCTGAAACAACCGTTCCTTTCCCGGTAATGAATGATCCCGTTATCGTTCCCGGACTCCGCCCCAATGCCATTCGGTTTAGCGTGTTTGAACTACTCCCCCCGCTTCGCCTTCTTCGCGAACTTGGCCGCGGCCAGCCCCGCCACGCAGCCTTCGCCCACGGCCTTGGCCATTTGCCAGGGCGGGCCGCAGATGTCGCCGGCGGCGTAGATGCCGGGGATGTTGGTCTGCTGGTTCTTGTCCGTCTCGATGTACTGGAACTTTTCCGTGTCGAGCTGCACGCCCAGGGTCGCCGCCAGCTCCACGGCGCCCTTGGCCCCGGTTTCGATGAACACGCCGTCCACCGCCAGCTCCGTTCCGTCTTCCAGCCGAACCCCGGTCACCTCCGCTTCGCCCAATATTTCCGCAACCTTGCTTTCCGTGTGGAGAATCACGTCCGAGTTTTCCACCTGGTGCTTCAGCTTTTCGGAGACGCTCAGGCTGTCGGCGACGAGGTGAACTTCCTTGGCGTAAAACAGCAGCGTCAGCGCCCCGGAGACCGCCGCCGATTCGTTGCCCACCACCGCCACCCGGGCGTCCTTGTAGAAATTGGCGTCGCAGTCCACGCAGTAGCTCACGCCCTTGCCCAGCAGCGGTTTTTCGCCCTTCACGCCCAGCCGGTTGCGGGAAACGCCCATGGCCATGACGAGGGTCTTGGCCAGGATTTCCCCGCCGTCCTCGGTCTGGATGGTGAAGCCGTCGGGTCCCTGTTCCGTTTTCAGCACGTCGCTGTCCCGAAACTCCGCCCCGGCGTTTTGGGCCTGTTCCACCCCCTGCTTCAGCAACTCCTCGCCGGAGACCCCGCCCATGCAGCAGTAGTTTTCCACATGGGCCTTCCACAGGCTGGACTTCACGTCCCGGCCCAGCACCAGCACCGAAACCTTGGTGCGCGCGGCGTGAATGGCGGCCTGAAGCCCCGCCGGTCCCGTTCCCAGAATCACCAGATCGAAATGTTCCATTCTCGGCTCCGTTCTCCGTGTTGTGTTGAAGCATCCGCATTCAAAAGAAAAAAATAGGGCGGGGACGCCCTCTTGTCCAGCTTTCCGGAATTGTTCGAATATCAAGCTCTTCGGTCGTCGGATTCGTTCGGCGCGAGAGGCGCTCCAAATGCTGCAATGCAAAAAAATAGGTTGCGGTTTGGGGGAAAGTGAGATAATTACGGATTATTAAATCGTTCCGCCTTGGACGATCGATCGGGCGGCGGGGCTCTCCCCCCCATGCAAAGGGGCTGGAGAATTTTTTCGAACCGGAACGCCCCGTTTCACCGCGAAACCGCCAACTCGCCGAGGCGGAAACCGAAGCTTCGCAATCTATCAGACATCTTCGCTTTTGGAAAGGAACCCAACCATGGAATCCGTCAACGATCTTCCGTTTCCCCATGCCTGGGCGGGCGTTCCCGCGCCGATCGCCCAGGCATGGGAATACATGCTGGACGCCGGACAACGAACGCTTCTTTTTTGGGACGTCATGCGGGAGCGGGGCAATGTCTACCAGGAACAGTCGCTGTCCCGTCAGCCGGTGCTGGTCTTCGAGCATCGAATCCTGATGGACGGTCGGGACCTGCCGCGGCCGACCAATTACAAGCTGGCGGAAATCGTTTCTCCGGACGCGACCCGGCTCAATCCCCGGAAACGGCCCATCGTCATCATCGACCCTCGCGCCGGCCACGGCCCCGGCATCGGCGGCAGCAAGCGGGAGTCCAAAATCGGAATGGCGCTGGAGGCGGGCCATCCGGTCTATTTCATTTTGTTCGATCAACTTCCCGTTTCCGGCCAAACCGTCGCCGACGTGGAGGCGGCCGAGATCGCCTTCGTGAAGGAGGTGGTGCGGCGCCATCCCAAGGCCCCAAAACCCACCGTGATCGGCAATTGTCAGGCCGGATGGGCCCTCGTCATGCTGAGCGCCAACAACCCGGGCACCACCGGCCCCATCGTGCTGAACGGTTCCCCGCTTTCCTACTGGGCCGGCATCGCGGGGCGGGACACCATGCGCTACACCGGCGGACTGGTGGGCGGAGCCTGGGTCAACGCCTTTCTCAGCGACCTGGGCGGCGGCCTGTTCGACGGAGCCAATCTGGTGCTCAACTTCGAGCTGCTCAATTGGGGCAACACCTTTTGGGGCAAGCAGTACAACCTCTACGCGAAGGTGGACACGGAGCGGGAACGGTACCTTCAGTTCGAGCGCTGGTGGAACGACTATTTCCACATGACCAAGGAGGAGATCGTCTTCATCGTCAACAACCTCTTTATCGGCAACAAGCTGGAGGCGGGAGAGGTGCGGCTCAACGGCGACAAGACCCTCAACCTCAAGGACATCAAGGATCCCATCGTGGTTTTTTGCTCCGACGGGGACAATATCACCCCGCCCCAGCAGGCGCTGAACTGGATCATCCGGGTGTGGGAGAGCACCGGAGAGATCAAGCGACGGGAGCAGGTCATCGTCTACGTGCTGCACCCCAGCATCGGCCACCTGGGCATTTTCGTTTCGGGCAAGGTGGCCCTGCGGGAACACAAGGAGATCATCGGCAGCTACGACATGATCGAATATCTGCCGCCGGGTCTCTACGAAATGGTGATCGAGGACGATGAGGCGGTTCCCGGTCTTCCCGCGTCCTGTCAGGTGCGTTTCGAGGAGCGGCGGATCGAGGATATCCTGGCGCTGAACGACAGCCTGGCCGAGGAGGAGGAAAACTTCCCCATGGTGGAGGCGGTCTCTCAGAAAAATCTGAAAATTTACGAAGATTATTTCAGCACTTTCGTGAAAATGATGATTCCCCCGACGGTTTCGGAGACCGTCCGCCTTCTCCATCCCCTGCGCTGGACCCGGTACGCCTTTTCCGACCTGAATCCCTGGCTGACCCCGCTGAACATCGCCTCCGGCCTGGTTCGTTCGGATCGCCGGCCGGTTGCGGCGGACAATGGCTATCGGAAAATCGAGGAGGCCGTCTCCCGGTGGATCACGGAATCTTTGGACGCGGCCAACGATCATCGGTCCCGGATCGGCGAAATGGTTTTCAAGGTGATCTACGACCGGTATTCTCCGTCCCACTACTTTTTTCCCGAGCTGCGCGGAAAGCGACCCGCCATCGAAGAGGTCGTCGCCGAACGGAAAGCCCGTCGGGAATTCAAGAAGTCGGATCGGGATCGATGGATGAAGGCGATGACCGAAGGAGGATTCACGGAAGGGCTGATCCGGATGTTTCTTTCGCTGGAGACGGAGGACGGGGTGATGGACCGGGCCAAATTCAATGAATTCCAGAAGCTGACGGCCACCCATGAACGGCTTCGGGGGGTCGGCGTGCCGGAATACCGGAAAATTTCCCGGGAACAGGCCCGGATTCTTCAGACCGACCGGTACTGGGCCCTCAAGACCCTGGAACAACTTCTCCCCACGCCGGCGGATCGGGCCGAGGTGGTGACCATCTGCCGGGAATTTTTCAAGGACGAAGAAATCGTCGAGGAAACCCGAACGGTCATGGAAAGCCTATCGACGGCCTGCGAATGGGAGACGGAAGGCGATATCCCGAACTGATCGTCTTCGTCGGTTTCTTCGGGGGAATCCGCCCGCCGGGCGGATTCCCCCGTTTTTAACGAATTTTCAACGGGACCCTTATACACCCCTAACATTGGGGCGGCATACTCTCCCCAACGGTCGGAAACGACCGTCTCCGAGCCTCCCCGCCGAGTCCCCCCCTCGGTTCCCCCGGTTCGGAGCGCATTGCCCGGAACGCCCCATCCCCCGCGGGCGTTTCCCCTCCCAGCGGCCCCATTCGGGGCCGCTTTTTTTTGCGCCTCTTCGCCAATCCCAATTCCGTTCCCTTGGAGATTCCAAATGGGCAATCGTGTCGGATTGACCAGGGGCGTATGCGATACGGCCTCCCCTTTTTTCGCCAAATAAACGGCATTGGCGCTAATCCAGTGGCGCTGTTTCCGATTCCGGTTTCGGCGCGCGCTTCTCGGCGGGAGGCGAGGTCTCCGGGGATTCCGGTTCCGGCGTCGAATCCGTGGTCGGTTTTTTGTCCTTCGTGGGCGTCGGCGGTTCCGCCGGAGTGATTTCCACGGTTTCCGGGTTGGCCTTCCACCGCAGCGCCACGCTGGCCGGGCCGGTTTCGTTGGTTCGGGAAACGGCCCGGACCAGCAGGAGGTCTCCCGGGCGGACGGGCCCGACCTTCGGCAGCGCCATCCGGGTTTCTCCCGTCACCGCGACGAGTCGGGCCGCCTCGGCGGCGGCCTTCATGTCCACCGCGTCTTCGGCGGCGATGGCGTAGACCGCGTATTGCCACACCCCCTCTCCCACGGGATCCCAGCGCAGGGTCGCCTCGCCGTCGGTCGCCCGCGCCAGGCGCAACCCCTTGGGCGCCGAAGGCTCGGTCGTTTCCAGCCAGGGCATGGCCGGGGGCAGGGCGGGGGTGGCGTAGATTCGGTTTTCCAGCATCTCCCGCAGGGCCTCGGTGCCGAGAATTTCGCCGGATTCCCCTCGGGCCCGATAGAGGGCGTTGCCCAGCACGTTGCGGTTGCGCAAATCCCGGTTCAGCACCACCTGTCGCAGAATCTCCCGGGGCGATTCCGGCTTTGTTCCGCCGTCCCGTCCCTCGCCCGGCCGCACGTAGTAGATGATCTGGCCGGGGTACAAATGTCGTCCCGATTCCGCCACCGCCTCCCCCCACCAGTCCACCAGGCTTTCGTAGTCCGGCTGCTCGCCGATGGTCCAATAGAGCTGCGGCGCCAGATAGTCGATGGTCCGGGCCTCCAGCCATGCCAGGGCGTCGGTGTAGATGGCGTCGTAGGCGCTCATGCCTTTGGCGCCGTGGGGCACGCCCGCCCGCCAAATGCCGAAGGGGCTGATGCCGAAGCGGACGTGGGGCCGGATCGATTTGATGGCGGCGTTGATCCGTTCCACCAGCCGGTCCACGTTGCCCCGCCGCCAATCCCCCCGGGACCGTCCGCCGCCGTGCCGCCGGAAACTGGCCGCGTCCTCGTCCCTCGCCCCGGGAAAGCCGCTTTGCGGATAGGGATAGAAGGTGTCGTCGAAGTGGACGCCGTCCACGTCGTAGCGGCGCACCAGATCGGTCACCACCTTTTCGGTGTATTCCAGCACTTCCGGCCGGCCGGGATCGAGCATCCGGTAACAGCGTCCGTTCCCCAGCCGGAACTGGAGCACCCAGTCCGGATGGCGGCGGGCCACGTGATCGGTCGTCTCCGGGGTCCCGGCCGCGCCGCAGGTGGCCTGCCGCCGGACCCGGAAGGGGTTTACCCAGGCGTGAAGTTCCATGCCCCGGCGGTGGGCCTCCTCCACGGCGAACGCCAGCGGGTCGTAGCCGGGATCGCCGCCGGGCTTGCCCGTGAGCAGGTCGGACCAGGGCTCCAGCGGCGAATCGTAGTAGGTGTCCCCGGCGACCCGGGCGTGGAAAAAGACGGCGTTGAAATGGAGCCGGTGAAAGGCTTCCAGCATTTCCACCAGGTCCCGCCGTTGGGCCTCGGGATCGGTTTCCCCTCCGGGCCAGTCGATAAAACTGATCCAGACCGCCCGAAACTCCCGCTCCGGATTGGCGGCCAGCTCCAGCGCGGTTTCCGCCCGGGTGACGTTGAAAACCACGTTGCGACGGCGGGCGTCGGCGTACAGCGCGTCGGTGATCCGGTCCAGCGCCTCCGCGCCGGGCACGGAAAATTCCAGGGTCTGTCGGGCCAGATCGGCCGGCCCCAGCGGCGTGGGAGATTCCGGCGTCCGACGAATGGCCGGGGCCAAGGCGTTTTCCCGGATCACCTCGTCGATGCGGGGAAAAAACACCGGGGGCGCGGTGACGGTGATCCGGCAATCCAGGGCGGCGTCCAGCCCGGCCCGGGGCCGCAGGGTCACGGCCACGGTTGGCTCCGCCCGGGGAATTTTGATCCGGACGGTCTGATCGTGGTGGCCGGCGGCCCGGAACCGGAGCAGATGGCCGGTTTCCTGGGAGAAGCGGCGGATGTTCTGCTCCCGGTCCAGCACTTCCCGCTCCTCTCCCGATTCCCGGTATTGCTGCTTGGCGAGCCGGATTTCGCTTTGGGGATAGGAAAGGGTGACCCGCACGGGCGTCTCCCCGGTGAATTCGCCGTCCACCCAAAGAAAGGCGGGCGGATCGCTGGTGACGGTCAGGTTCTGGGTTTCGGCGACGGTGATGATCCCTTCGTAGACCCAGTCCCGGTCCCAGTAGACCCGAGCGCAGCCGGCCGGGGCCATGAACAGGCAGAGGAGGAGAAGGAAAAAAGGTTTCATGGGAATATCCTTTTCAA
>CAYFVR010000152.1:0-11583 GCA_964346545.1 uncultured Desulfobacterales bacterium
GAAGAGATGAGCCGTTGGGGCAGTTCCGCGCCCCGTTCCCGGGCGAATTCGCCCGCGGCCATTTCGTTTTCGGCCTTCCAGGGCAGGTCCAGCCCGCCCTCGGAGACGTCGTGGGGGCCCGGCACGAAGAGAAAAGAGGGCAGCATGTCGCGCTTTTCCACCGTGCCCGCCTCCACGAGCTGGGGAATGGGCAGGACCCGAATCTCGGGGGTCCGTCCCTTGGGAACGTCGGCTTCGGCGTAGGCGACGACGCTGTTGGTGGTTCCAAGATCGATTCCGATGATGTAGGCGGATTCAGCCAAGAGGGTATCTCCTTGTCGCCCGGCGGGTTTCGGATCGTCTTTCCCCCCTCGGGAAAGCGGGCCGGCGCGCCGGCCCCGAACCGGATTTCGGCCGGAAAAAACGGTAACGTTGGGGAAAAATCAGAGGACTTCCACTTCGGCGGGGGCGATGATGGTCGGGTCCCGTTCTCCCGAAAGGGTGGGCAGCTCCACCTTTTCGACCTTCCAGCCCCGGTGCCGCACGATGCCCTTGAAGGGCGGTTCCCCGGCGACGTTGCCGGTGAGCCGGATGGCGTTGGGGTCGAAGCCCGGCTCCACGGTCATCTCGCTCTCCTCCTCCGCGGCGACCACCGGGCCGGGAGACACGTACTGTCGCAGCGTCTTGACGCAGTTTTCGTGGATGGTCCGCACCGCCGCGCCAATCTGGTCGTCTTCGTAGTCGTCGAGCTGTTCCGAGAAAAAATCCATCAGCCGACCTTCGCGCTGGAGGGCCGAAAACAGATGGAGGAAAAGCCGCTGGTCGTTTTTCCGCCGCGCTTCGGCCTCCTCCGCCGAGGATTTTTGGGGCGCGGGCCGGGCGGGCTTCTTCGCGGGGGGCTCGGCCGGTTCCCGCTTCAACATCCGGGCCAGGGAAAGCCGAAGGCAGAGCCAGAGCAGAAGGGCCGCCAGCAGAAACGCGCCGACGGATACCGGCAGATAGAACTGACGGATCATGTCCAGCGGGCGGGAGAGGGCGGAGAGACGCTCGACCACTTCGGGGGACGCGATCGCCTGCGCCGCCTCGAGTCGGCGTCCGGCGACGTCCAGGGCGACGTGGAGCGCCCCGTCCACGAGGGCGCAGAGCACGGCCATGAAGAAGAAAACCCAGAAAAGGGCGCGTCCCGAGTAGGCCTTGACCAGATTCATGAAATCGACTCCTTCCGTTCCGTTGGCACCGGGAAACCCGGAATGGTTGGCCGGTAACGACCGAGAATGATACGCGGTTCAGGCGCGGACAAGACAATCTGGCATTATAAAACGTCCGGCCCGGCCTCTGTCAAGAAGCAAAAGTCGGTTGACAAGATCGGGAGGAGGCCACAGGTTGCGAACGGAGCCGGCCGCCCCTCTTGTTGAATCCGGTCGGGTGTGATAGGGGAAAGTCGCCTCCTTGCCGGAGGCATTTTCTTGTCCGAAACCCGTAATTTTCCTTTCGCGCCAAATTCTGGATGATTGCTCCATGAGCCCGTACAAATGCAAGATGGATTTCGAGGTCGGCCATCTGGTGAAGAGTCCCTGCAAGGAATGCGAAGAACGGGAAGTGTCCTTTCCCCATTGCGTCCGGGTTTGCAGACTGCTGAATCGCGTTCAAGAAATTCTGGCGGAGACGCGCTCCATGTTCCGAGGCTGAATCCGGCCGTCTTTCCGCTCCGCCCGCAAGCCTTCCGCCGTTCATCCGGAGCCCCGCTGGTGCGATGAGCCAATCCGCCCGATCGCTTTTCCGGTTTTCTTTCCTCCGCCGGTTTCCGGCGCGAGACCTGTTGGCCTTTGCGCTCTTCGTCGGCGTCGGGTTCTGGCTGCTGATGGAAAGTTCCGGAACGCTGGGCTACAATTGGCAATGGTATCAGGTTCCCCGGTACATTTACCGATTCGTGGACGGCGAGTTCGTGCCCGGGCCGTTGCTCCGCGGGTTGGGCGTCACCTTTCGGATTACCGGGATCAGCCTGGTCCTGGCCTTCCTGTTCGGTCTGGTCGCCGCCTTTTTCCGGCTCTCCGGCTCCTTTCTGGGAAGGGGGCTGGCCCGTCTCTATCTGGAAATCGTCCGCAACACCCCGTTGCTGGTTCAACTGTTTTTCATTTATTTCGTGCTGGGTCCCGTCCTCGGGTTGGAACGGTTCACCTCGGCGGTGCTGGCCCTGAGCCTGTTCGAGGGGGCCTACGCCTCCGAAATTTTCCGGGCCGGGATCATTTCCATTCAGCAGGGGCAGTGGGAAGCCGCCTACAGTCTCGGCATGAATACCCTCCAGACCTATCGGTACATCGTGCTGCCCCAGGCCATCCGCCGGGTGACGCCGCCCCTGACCAGCCAGGCCATTTCCCTCATCAAAGATTCGGCCCTGGTCAGCACCCTTTCCCTCTTCGATTTGACCATGCAGGGGCAGACCATCATCGCCGAAACCTATCTGACCTTTGAAATCTGGTTCACGGTGGCGGCGATTTATTTGATGATTACAATTCCACTTTCACTCGGGGTCAATTTGCTGGATCGGATTCTCCGGGGCGGCGTCTGATCCCCGCCCCCGACGCCGGGCTTCCTCCGCGGCGGCCCCGGATTGGATCCAATGCTCCAAATCCCATATCAAGGAGGTCCGTGGTGAATCGACATGCAGCGTGGAAACTGGCGGCCGTGGTTTTGGTTTTCGTTCTGACCTTTGCCGGGATCGGCTTCGCGGGCGAGACGCAGCAAAAGCTGGTTCAAGAGAGCACCATCGAGCAGGTGCTGAAGCGGGGCGTGCTGCGGGTGGGCATGTCCACCTTCGTCCCTTGGGCCATGCGCGACAAAAAGGGGGAGTTGATCGGCTTTGAAATCGACGTGGCCAAAAAGCTGGCGGAAGACATGGGCGTGGAGGTGGAATTCGTGCCCACCAAGTGGGCGGGGATCATACCGGCGCTTTTGACCGGCAAGTTCGACGTCATCATCGGCGGCATGGGCATCCTGCCCAAGCGAAACCTCAAGGTGAATTTTTCGGAACCCTACGACTACAGCGGCATGTCCATGGTGGCCAACCAGTCGGTGGCCCCGGAGTTCGACGACATCGAGGATTTCAACAAGCCCGAGGTGACGGTCGTCGCCCGGCTGGGCTCCACCGCGGCCGACGCGGCCAAGAAATTTATGCCCAAGGCCCAGCATCGCTTTTTCGACGACGAGGCCCAGGCCTATCAGGAACTCCTGAACGGCAAGGCCCACGCGGTGGTCGGTTCGGCCCCCACGCCGGCCTTTCAGGCCATCAAGTATCCGGACAAGCTCTACCTGCCTCTGGACGACACCTTCACCAAGGAGCCCATCGGCTTCGCCATGAAAAAGAGCGACGTGGACACGCTGAACTTTTTCAACAGTTGGATCCGCGCTCAACACGCCAAGGGCTTTTTGAAAGAGCGGAAGGCCTACTGGTTCGGGGGGCGGGACTGGGAATCCCGGGTCCAGTAAATCATGCGTTTTCGTTCCGCGCGGATCACGCCGCTGGACTTCGCTCTGGCGCTGGCGCTTCTGGCCGGCGCCTTTTGGCTGTTCCATCGCATCCACGTGGGACTCGATTACAATTGGAACTGGGGCGTGATTCCCCAGTATCTGGTCCGCTACGACGAAGAGAAGGGCCGGTGGGTGACCAATCTGCTGCTGCAGGGATTTTTCACCACCATCCGGCTGAGCTTTTGGTCCACCTTGCTGGCCCTGATCTTCGGCATCCTGATGGGATTCTTCCGAACCGGTCGCCGGCCGTTCAACCGGCTGATCGGCGGCGCGTACGTGGAGCTGATCCGGAACCTCCCGCCCCTGGTGCTGGTGTTCATTTTTTACTTTTTCGTAAGCGGACAGATCATGCCGCTTTTGGGCATCGAGGAGTTTGTCCGAAGCCGTTCCGAAACGACCCGGGCCGCAATGACCTTTCTCTTCGCTTCGCCCCGGATGTTCACCGGCTTCCTTTCCGCCGTGGTTTCCCTGGCGCTGTTCGAGGGCGCCTACATCACCGAGATCGTCCGGGCGGGAATCCAGTCCATCGAACGGGGTCAGTGGGAGGCGTCCTCGGCCCTGGGATTCCCCTGGTGGGCCCAAATGCGCCACGTCGTCCTGCCCCAGGCCTTCCAACGCATCCTCCCGGCCCTGGCGGGCCAGTTCATCTCCACCATCAAGGACTCCTCCATCGTCTCCATCATTTCCATCCAGGAGCTGACCTTTCAGGGGATGGAACTGATGTCCGCCACCTACCTCACCTTCGAGATATGGATCACCGTGACGGTCCTCTATCTTCTCCTCACCCTGAGCTGTTCCCTGGCCGTGGAACGGTTGGAAATCCGAATGCGACGATGAGGCGGGCGGGTCAGTTCCGGCCGAAACCGGGAAGGGCCACCACGGATTTTCCGTCCGGGCCGCCGGTGACGCCCAGGGTGTAAAGGGGAAGGTTGGAATCGAACTGGACGGAGGCGATCGCGGCGGGGGCGATTTCCGGGAAAAGGTCGCCCAGCAGTCCCACCCGGCGTCGGCCGGAGGGGATTTCCAGGCGGCGGGCGGAAATCTCCGCGCCGTCCCCGTTTCGGGCCGAAACCCGAACCGAGGCGGAAATGGAGCGGGTGTTGAGGAAGACCAGACCGGTCCACCCGTCGTTCCCGGCGGACGGCGCCGAAACGCCGTCCGGAATGGCCAGCGCGCCCCGGAGGGCCGGGCTCGCCGGCGGGACCAGGCCGCCCATGCCCGCGCCGTCCGCCCGGCCGTAGGCCGCGAAGACCGACACCGGCGCGTCGGCCGCGATTCGCAGCCAGGCGGTCCCGGCCGGCAGGGCGAGGCCGGTTTCGGTCCCGACCCGGGTCTGGCCGGGGAGGATGGGAAATCCCAACGGCGAAAGCGGCGATCCGTCCGCGCTCCGGGGTTCCACCGCCACCACGCCGGAAATGGGAAGGGCGTGGGAAAAGGCCAGTCCGGTCCACCAGACCGTCCCCCCGGTGACGTGGGGCACGACCCGATCCGAAAAGCCCGGTTCCCGCAGCGCGATTCCCGACAAATACGCATTTCCGCTCCCCGGCTCGCTTTGGTACAGCGCGAGCCCGGTGAAGCCCTCGGCGTTCGCCAGCGTCGCCCGTTTCAACTCCGGCCGGGGCGCGTCGCCGAACAGCTCTCGAACCCAAAAACTCCGGCTCTCCCGAGGCCGGAACGCCAGCGAGACCGATTCCCCGGTGGAAAACCGGAGCGTCGCGTTTTTGGGAAAATCTGTCGTGTTGCGAAGGGCCAGGCCGGTGCGCCAGAATTCCCCGGAGGCGATGTGGGGGAGTTCCAGCTCCTCTTCCGCGGGGGGAACCGCCGGAATGGCGGCCCGTTCGCCGGTGGCGGTTTCCCGGAGCAGGGTGTAGCCGACCAGCCCCGAACCGTCGGATTCCGCCCGAAGCGAGCCGATTTCCCCGGGCGCCGGAAATGCTTGGCCCGCTGCGACCTCCCAGGCCGCGCCGGGGAACAGAAGCCGCTCCAGCCGGGCGTTCGGAAGGATTTCCCCCGAGGCCGCCACGCCCTGAAGCGTCACCGACAAGGCCCCCTCCCCGGCGTTGATCAGCCCGATTTCGGTCTCCCAAACCGAATTGTCGGCGATCACCGGGAACCAAAGACGTTCCCCGACCTCGGCCATGGCCAAGGGGACGTGGGTTCCGATGAAATCCATCAGGGCCGAGACCCGGGCGTAGACGCCGTAAAAACCGGGCGCGCCGCACCCTTCGCCCCAGCTCACCACCCCGGCCACCCGCCATTCCCCGTCGATTTCCACCGTCAGGGGCCCGCCGCTGTCCCCGAGGCAGGCGTCGGCCCCGCCGTCCACGAAACCAGCGCAGACCATGTTTTCGGTGACGGGGTCGTCGTAAAATTCGCTCCGGTTGTAGGCTTGGTTGCAGGCGGCGTTGGAGACGACGGGCACCGTCGCCTCCAGCAACGTGGCCGGCCGGCGGTTCCCGTCCCGGGTCCGGCCCCAGCCCGCGATGGTCCCCGGTTCCCCGGCCAGGTCCGATTCGCCCGCGAAGGGCGCGATGGCCGGCGTTTGGGCGGGTCGTTCCAGCTCGATCAGGCCCACGTCCCGGTCGTCCAGCACGGGGTCGTTGTATCGGGGATGGACGACGACCCGCCGGACGCCGATCCGTTCCCCGTCCGCGTCGTCGAGATCGGATCGGCCCAGCACCACTTCCAGCGCGTCCGGGGAGACGGCCTCGCCCCGGATGTCCAGCAGGCAGTGGGCGGCGGTGAGGACCCATCGGGGGTGGATGAGGCTGCCGCCGCAAAATTGGCCGCTCGCCGCGGGAAGGCCGGGTTCCACCAGGGCGGCCACCCAGGGCCGGCTTCCCGGCGCGGCCGGACGGCCGTCCACGATGCGGCGTTCGGCCGAGGCGGTTCCGGAGAGGAGAAAAAAGGCGGCGAAAAGCGGGAAAAGGAAAAGCGGCGGGCGGGCCGTTCGTTGGTTTGCCGGGCGGGGGCGGGAAATCATCGTCTTTCCCTTCGGTTTGGGGCGGCTGCCGTTTGCGGGGCGGACGTTCGGGCCGGTGGCGAACGGGTTGGGAAAGGAATCGGCGGGCGGAGCGACGCCGCGCTCCCCGACCCCGCTTTCCCGTCATTTCTCGTCTTTTGGTTCATTTTCCGGCGGGTCTTCGTCGTCTTCGTCGTCGGCGATGGGCTCCGGCGACTTTTCCGCGCAAACCACGCAGTTGCGTCCCCGGACCTTGGCCTGGCTCAACGCGGCTTCCGCCCGGTTCATGAAGGTTTCCACATCCCGGAGGCGGCCGTCCATGGCCGCGACGCCCACGCTGACGGTGAACTTGGCCGGTTCCTCCTCGCCGGTGGGAATGAAGGTGTCCATGGCCCGCTTCCGGAACCGTTCCGCCGCCACTTCGGCCTGCTCGATATCGGTATCGGTGAGCAGGAGGCCGATCTCCCCGTCGCCCAGCCGGGCGCCGACGTCCACGGTGCGGATGCTGTTGCCGATCAGGTCGGCCAGGGTGCGCAGCAGATGATCCCCGACCTTGCGCCCGTGCAGCCGGTTGATGCGGGAAAATCCGTCCACGTCGATGAGCATGAGGGCGAGAGGTCGGTCGTAGCGGCGGGACCGGGCGATTTCCCGGGAGAGCAGCCCCAGAAATCGGGATCGGTTGGGCAGGCCGGTCAGGTTGTCGGTGGTTTGAAGCTCCAACAACTGTTCCTCGGCCCGCTTCTGGTCGGTGATGTCCCGGATGGCGGCGGCGGCCCACCAGCGGTCCTCGATCCGCAATGTCTCCGTGGAAAGATGGACGGGAAATTCCAGCCCGTTTTTTCGGAGGGCCGGCATTTCGACCACCCGGCCGATGGAGCGGCCCTCGCCGGTGCGGGCGAAAATTTCCATCCGATTCTGGGCTTTTTCCCGCAGTCTCAACGGGGCCACCCGTTCGTGAAGCGGCTTGCCCATCATTTCTTCGGCGGAATAGCCGAAAATTTTTTCGGCGGCGGGGTTCCAAAAGGCCACGCGCCCGCCGGAATCGATCAACGCCAGGGCATCCATGGAGGCGCGGCCCAGGCCGTCCAGCCGTTGCCGGGCCTGATCCCGGGCTTCCTCGGCGATCCGGCGGGTCTGGGATTCCTGGCTCAGGTCTCGCCGGAGCGTCCCGATGGCGCGATCGGCCCCCCGGATTCGGCCGCGCGTCCACAGATGGAGCGCCATCAGACCGGCCAGCAGGATCGCCGCCATGCCCAGGGTGACCAACATGTTGCGTTGGAATCCGGCCAGGGTGGCGTCTTCCCGGTAGACGGAAAGGAACAGGTGGTCGCCTCCGTCCACGGAAACGAAGCTGACCAGGTAGTTCCGGTCTTTCACCCGCGCCGGCAGACTGAAATCGGTTCGGGAACGGAGGCCGGCCTCGGCTCGCCGGCGAATCCGCTCGTTGAGGCGGGCCATGGTCTCCCGCGCCGGGTCCGACGCCGCCGTCCGCGGGTCGCCGATCTTCATGAAGCCGTTGCCGACCCCGGATTCCTCCAGCGTTTCCAGCGGGTTTTGCCGAGCGAAGTTCCGGGTGGCCCCCTGGTCGATCAGAAACCGGTAATGGCCCGGAAATGCCGCGTTCAGGTTCGCCTGAAAAACGCCCAGGGTGATGCCCAGCTCCACGCTTCCCACCACCCGATCCCCCAAACGAACGGGATAAATGAAGGCGTAGCCGGTGAACAGAGGGCCGATTTCAAAGCCTTCCCGCCTTTCTTCCGCCTGAATCGCTTCCGTCAGACGAACCCTCGTGGCCAGCCGGTCTCCAAAATTTTTCGGGGCGTGAAACCGCAGAAAACTGGTCTGATCGGGCAGGTGGAAATGGAGGGCGCCAAAGCCGAGGGGTTGGATGAATTGGAAATCCGCCGCCAGGAGCCGCAGCAGGTTTTCCCGGAGTTCCATCCGCTCGGCCGAATCGGGGGCGGCGGAGGCGGCGGCCAAGATTTCCGCCACTTGGGGCGTCTGGAAGCGGCCCTTCATGACGATGTCGGACAATCGCCGCTGGCAGGCCACCCCCGCGGCGACGTCGGCGGCGACCCGGTTCTGGGCGTCTTGGAGGTACCGGGATTCCCGAAGGTTGCGGTCCCGCAGAAGAAACAGGCTCATGCCGGTCAACAGCAGGAAAAAAAGAATGTAGTCCAGGCGGACCGGGCCGGGTTTCAGTTGCATGAAGCGGTTTTCCGCGAGCGCGGATTCCTTGGGAGGCCGAGGGGGGATGGATGGAGCGTCATATTCACGGGTCGTCTAATCGATTTGGGGTATTGGGTTTTAGGGTCAATACGGCATGGGTTTTGGGTGGAAAAAAACGACGACGGAACTCCGAAGCGCGGAGGGGCGTCGCTTCCGCCGGGCGAGGCCCTTCTTCCCATTCCTTTCTCCTAGCGAATTTTTCCAAAAAAGGAAATGTTAAAAAATTTACCGGTTTCGCTTGGGCGGTGGGGTTCCCGCTGGAATTTCATCCCTTCCGAGAGGGCTTCATCGTTTTCCGCCAATGCGGGAAAGGAATCCGAAAAAACTGGAAAGGGGGGCGTGAAACCTCGCCGGAAGAAAAATCCCGCGATTCAATCGAAAAGGGCGGCGCAAACCGCTCGGTAATCCGCGCTTTCGGCCACCGGCGGGCCGGAAAGAAAGCGGCCGCCAATTTCCGCGGGGGAAAAGGAAAGGGGGCGGAACAGTTTGGCTTCCAACGCGAGGGTCAGATCCCAGACTCGGCGGATGCGGTCCCGGGCTTCCGGATCGGCGCCGTATCGTTCCAAGATGTAGCCCAGCCGTTGGTCCAGGGGCGCGACCAGGTCGTGGAGAACCCGTTTGTCCGCGTAATTGACCACCTCCGCCGCGGTGATCGAACCGTCCTCCGCGTAGCGGTCCAGCCGGACGTGCTGGCGGACGATGTCCGCCACCTCCGGAAATCCCCGCTCCGCGAGGAAATCCGATCCGGTTTCGCCGTGGCGCTCGCCGGTTTCCAGGCTCCGCGTCTTGGTGATGTCGTGCAGCAGGGCCGCCGCCCGGATCAGGGGGCGATCCAGGTCGGCGCCGGTTGCCCGCAGGCCGTCGGCGAGCAGCAGGGCCACCCGGCAAACCTGGAGGGAATGGGCGACGATGTGGTCCAGCATTCCGGACTCGCCAATGAGCCGGTAGCATTCGCGGCGGTCGGGAATCGTCATGGCGGTCAGTTGTTGAGGCTGTGGATCGGGGCCGGTATGCGACCGCCCCGGCTTAGAAACGGATTGTCCCCGGCCGCGTTGTTGACCGGCATGATGACCGATTCTCCCAGCAGCCCGCCGAAAAAGGCCCGCTGCCCGGCCTTTTTTCCCGGAACGGGAATGAGCCGGCAGGCGGTGGTTTTCTTGTTCATCACGCCGATGGCCATTTCGTCGGCGATGATGGCGGCCAGGGTTTCGGCGCTGGTCTCGCCCGGCAGGGCCACCATGTCCAGTCCCACGGAGCAGACGCTGGTGATGGCCTCCAGCTTCTCGATGGTGAGGTGGCCGTCCTCGGCGGCCTGGGAGATGTTGAGGTCCTCGGCCACCGGCACGAAGGCCCCGCTCATG
The DNA here is from genome assembly GCA_964346545.1 of uncultured Desulfobacterales bacterium. Lineage (GTDB taxonomy): Bacteria > Desulfobacterota > Desulfobacteria > Desulfobacterales > Desulfococcaceae > CAYFVR01. The sequence continues at coordinate 10,060 of CAYFVR010000152.1, forward strand.
CCGCCCACGTAGGAGCTGGCGAAGGCGCCGCCCTTCTTGACCGCGTTGTTGAGCAGCGCCAGGGCCGCCGTGGTGCCCGGCACGCCGATGGCCTTGAGCCCCAGGCTCTGAAAAATCTCGCCCACGCTGTCGCCCACGTTGGGGGTCGGCGCCAGGGAGAGGTCCACCACGCCGAAGGCGATCCCCAGCCGTTCGGCCACCTCCCGGCCGATCAACTCGCCCACCCGGGTCACCTTGTAGGCGGTTCGCTTGATCACCTCGGAGATGTCGCCCAAGTCCAGGTCCGGATGGGTTTCCACCGCCCGGTCGATGGCCTTTTTCACCACCCCCGGGCCGGACACGCCCACGTTGATCACCGCGTCCGGCTCGCCGATGCCCAGGTAGGCGCCGGCCATGAACGGCATGTCCGGCGGGATGTTGGCGAAAACGCACAGCTTGGCGCAGGCCAGCCCGTCGCGGTCGGCGGTCAGCTCGGCGGCCCGCTTGAGCACCCGGCCCATTTCCATGACCGCGTCCATGTTGATGCCGGCCTGGGTGGTGGCCAGGTTGACCGAGGCGCAGACCCGGCTGGTTTCCGTCAGGGCCCGGGGAATGGCGTCGATCAAGGCCCGGTCGCCCCGGGCCATGCCTTTTTCCACCAGCGCGGAAAAGCCGCCGATGAAGTCCACGCCCACTTCTCCGGCGGTTTCGTCCAGGGTTTTGGCGATTTCCACCATCTCCTCCGAGGAAAGAGACGCGCCCACGGCGGCCATGGGGCTGATGGAAATTCGCTTGTTGACCACGGGGATGCCGTATTTTTTCCCGACCGCGTCGCAGGTTTCCACCAGTCGGCCGGCCACTTCGCGAAGCCGGTTTCGGACGTTTTCCCGCACCGTCGCCAGATCTTTTCCGGCGCAGTCCAGCAGATTGAGGCCCAGGGTGACGGTTCGGACGTCGAGATGTTCGTTCTGGAGCATTTCCAGAACGGAGAGGATTTCACGTTGGGTCAGCATGGCAATGGAACTCCGATGAGATTGAGGTGTTCGCGTGGAAAAGATGAAAGGCTATCTTTCCGGTTCCCCCGGCAAACCCGGCTTCACTTTGATCACGCTCTCTTTGCGGATCTGCACGGCGCCGGGTTTCGCGCCGCGCGGCTTGGTGACGTAGCGGGCCCGGGTGCAGGAGACGGAAGCCTGGCCGCCGTGGCGGGCCTTGCTGTGCCAGGCGGCGACGGCGGCGGCGGATTTCAGCGTTTCCTTGTCCGGCTCCGCGCCGTCCACCCGGAGGAGGACATGGCTGCCGGGCATGCCCCGGACGTGGAACCAGTAGTCGTCCGGCCGGGCCAGCTTGATGCTGAGCCGGTCGTTGTCGGCGTCGGTGCGGCCCGCCAGCACTTCCCAGCCGCCGGGCAGTTCATACCGGTGGAGTTTGGTTTCCGGCGGGCCTTTTCGTTGGTTCGATCGCGTCATGGTTGGTCTCGGGTCAATGGCCTAAGGGACTCGGAATTTGTCATTGTACCGTTTTAAATGCCGTTCATTTTGACGG
>CAYFVR010000153.1:0-9432 GCA_964346545.1 uncultured Desulfobacterales bacterium
CCGCGGTTTCCCTGATCGGCGCGGCCATGGTTTCCATTTCCGGCACTTCCAACCAAAGTCGGTTGAACACCGGAAACGCCCTCCGGGCCCACTATCTGGCGGAATCGGGATTGCGGTTCGCGGAGCTGCGGCCCCGCCCCGGACCCCATTACACGGTCCAAACCGATGAAAATGGCCGGCTTCGTCTGACGCTGGACCCTCCCCCGCCCGCGGGCCCCCCGCCGATTTCGACGACCGGGTTCCGGATTCGGCGCACGGGCTGCAAATTGGAGTCCATCGGCGTGGTTCGTTCCAATTCCGTTTTTGAATCGGCCCAGCGGCTGGTGGTCCGGTCTTTCAACGGCATGCCCTGCTGGACCTTCGACGATCCGGGCGCCGGGCCGGATGGCGCCATTTTTGGCGAACCCTGCGGCGACAGCGTGGGCGAACTTCGGGGCGGCGGCTGGGAGTGGCGGGTCTGCGACGGAATTTCCGGGGGCTCGTTGTCGTTTGCCGGCCTGGGCGATTTCATGGAAACCGATTTTCCGCCTTTCTGCGAAATCGGGGACGGCGCGCCCTTCACCATCCGGTTTCAGGCGCGGCCCGCCGCGGGGGGGAACGGCGTCGCGATGGGCGTCGACGACGGTTTCAACCGGTTTTCCGTCGGGATCGACGGCGCCGGGGACTGGTATTGGGCCTTCGGCAACCGAACCGGCGGGCGGATCCCCGCGCTTCCCGGCGTCTGGCAGCGGGTGACCGTTTTGCACGATCCGTCGCTGAATCAGGTCCGGCTGCAAGTGGTTTCCTGCCCCGTCGGGGTTCGGGAGGCGGTCTTGGCCTACGACGGCAACGCGGTGATTCCGGAGCCCGGCGGTTCGCCCATGTTGTTCGTCGGGGCCGAAAACCGAAACGGGACGGCGGCGGATTTTTGGGAGGGCGATTTGGACGGTCTCGACATCGTCAACGCCGCGGAATTTCCCGACCGTCCCGAGCTGTTTTGTCCCGGAGCGACCGCGGAGGCGTTTTATCCCCTGGATCGGGACGCCCGGGATCGGAGCGGCCCCCTTCAGGCCGGAAGCGGTCACGACGCCGAGGCCCGGGGCGGCGATCCGGCCGCGGCGGATCGGTGGGGTTGCCCCGAAGGCGCGTACGGCTTCAACGGCGCGGGAGATCACTTGCGCGCGTCCGACGCCGACGCGCTGGATTTTCTTTCCGGGGGGACGCTGGCCCTCTGGATTTATCCCGAGTCGTTTTCGCCGTTTTCCGGCCTGATTCACAAGGGCGACGATCCCGGCTTCGCCGATGAAGCCTACACTCTTCAGTTCGGCGGTCCCGACCCGGACATCGCGGCGACGGAAGATCGGCTCCGTTTCGCCCTGCGGGACGTGGTCGGGAACGTGGCCGCCGTTGACGCCCCGAGTCCGCTTTCCCCGTCGGAATGGGTCCACGTCGCGGTCGCCTGGAGCCCTTTCGGCGAATCGGAGCTGGCGCTTTTTCGGGACGGCGTCCCGGTCGCCCGGACCTCTCTGGACGGGTTCGGCCCGCTCCGAAACAGCGAAGGCGGGCTCAACATCGGCGCACGGCTCCCCGCCGATTCGGGGGGGAACAATTATCCCTTTCACGGCCGGATGGACGACGTCCTGCTCTTCGACCGCGTCCTCTCTCCGGAAGAGGTGGCGGCGCTGGCGGCGGATCGTCCCCGGACGGAGGAACCATGAAAGAAGCCCGTCGACCGCCCCGGATCCTCGCCCCCGCCGGGAATCGGGATTCCTTTTTGGCCGCCCTGGCCGCCGGCGCGGACGCCGTTTATTGCGGCCTCAAGCAATTTTCCGCCCGAATGTCGGCCCGGAACTTCGACGCCGGAGAGTTGGCCCGGCTCGTGGAGCTGGCCCATCGCCGAAACGTCGAGGTATACGTGGCGGTCAATGCCTTGGTGCGGGGGGATGAAATTGACGACCTCTCCCGCCGGCTCCGGGAGCTGTCCCGGACGGCGACGCCCGACGCTTTGATCGTCCAGGATTTGGGCGTGATTCCCGTGGCGCTCCAGGCCGGTTTTTCCGGCGCGTTTCACCTCTCCACCCTGGCCAACGTCGGTTTCCCCGAAGCTCTGGAGACCTTGGGACGCCCCCCTTTCGCCGGAAAAGTGAGTCGGGCGGTGCTTCCCCGGGAGTTGAGCGTGGATGAAATTCAGGCCGCGTCGGCCCGCTGTCCCGCCGACCTGGAGCTGGAGGTTTTCATTCACGGGGCGCTCTGCTACGGCGTCTCGGGACGCTGCTACTGGAGCAGCTACCTGGGCGGAAAAAGCGGCCTTCGGGGACGTTGCGTCCAGCCCTGCCGTCGGCCGTTCCGCCAGGGCGGCGGCGAGGAAGAGTCTTTTTTTTCCTGCCGCGACCTCGGGCTCGACATGCTGATCAAGGTCCTCCGAAAGGTTCCGGCGGTCGGGACCTGGAAGATCGAGGGGCGCAGGAAGGGCCCCCATTACGTCTACTACACGGTGACCGCCTATCGAATGCTTCGGGACGAGGGAGACGATCCGTCCGTGAAAAGGTCGGCGATGGCCCTGCTGGAACGGGCCTTGGGTCGGCCGACCTCCCATTACCGGTTTCTGGACCAGCGCCACCACAATCCCACCGCCGGCGACGGGGAAACCGGCTCCGGCCTGCCCATCGGAACGGTGAAGGGCGGAAGGGCCAATCCCTACGTTTCGCCCCGGGAGCCGTTGATGCGTGGCGATCTGCTGCGGCTGGGATACGAGGATTCCGACGGCCATCAGCTCCGTCGGGTCCCGATTTCCATTCCCAAAAACGGCCGTTTTTTTCTCTCCGGCAAAGGGCGGGAGCGGTCGGCGTCGCCGGGGCTGCCGGTGTTCCTCATCGACCGGCGGGAGCCCGCGCTGGCGGGAAAAATGGCGGAGCTGGAAGCGGTTTTGCCGGCGGCGCCGCCCGGCGCGGAGTCCGGCGGTCCCGGGCCGAAGCTCTCCTGGCCGCGCCCTTCGGGCAATGGGCGGTTCCTGGGAGACTGCGCCGTGCGAAGGGGGGCGCCCACATCCAAAGGCGAGGGCTGCTGGCTGACCGACGCGGCGCTCGCCGCCGCGCCCCGGCCCTTGGCGGCGGAAACCTGGTGGTGGCTTCCGCCGGTGATCTGGCCGGCCGACTCCGCCGGATGGCGGAAAACGGTGGTCAAAACCCTCGCCCGGGGCGGGCGAAGGTTCGTCCTGAACGCCCCCTGGCAGACCGCCCTTTTTCCCAAATCCGACGCCGAGTGGTGGGCGGGGCCGTTCTGCAATTTGAGCAATCCCTTCGCCCTGCAAATGATCGCGGAGATGGGATTCGCCGGAGCCATCGTGAGCCCGGAGCTGGGAAAGGCGGAAGTTTCCGCGTTGCCGGCCCAAAGCCCGCTGCCCCTGGGCGTGGTGACCGGCGGCCATTGGCCCCTTTGCGTCTCCCGCGCCGCTCCGGACGGTCTTGAACCGGGGAAGCCGTTTTTCAGCCCCCGAAACGAGGCGGCCTGGGCCGTTCGGCATGGGACCGATTTCTGGGTGTTTCCCAATTGGCCGGTGGACCTCTCGGCCCACCGGGACGCCCTGAAGGCGGCCGGCTACCGGCTTTTCGTTCATCTGATCGAATCGATCCCCCCCGGGGTTTCGCTGAAACAACGGCCCGGACTGTGGAACTGGGAGCTGGGCCTTTCCTGATTCCCGCCGCCATCCCGCCTTTTTGGTTGAAATCACGGAAAAGAATTTTTACACTGCCCCCGCGTCCGGCGAACGGCCCGAATCCCGACCCGACCCGATCCGATCCGATCCGATCCGGTCGATTCCCGTCCGGTTCGGAAATCGGCGCGCCGCCGCCGGCGTCTCCCGCCCCGGCCAAACCGACCCTATGACCCGCATCCGGAGAGGGGAAGCGGAATCCATGATCGTCCATTGCGAAGCCTGCAACGCCGCGTTCGAAATCGAAGATCGGCTGATCAAACCGGGCGGCACCAAGCTTCGATGCGCCCAGTGCAAGCACATTTTTACGGCCCATCCCCAGACCCGGCCCGCCGCCCCGCCGCCCCGCGAGCGGGATCCGCGAGAGTCCGGCAATGGCGGCGCGCCGTCCGAACCGTCCATGGGCGGGGAGTCGGATTCCGCCGGCGCGATGGCCGACGCCGTCAGCCGAGTCGATTTTTCCGAAGATGTCTTCGAAAACATCCCGTCGGAGCGGTACGTGGAGATCGGAACCATTGGCGAAGGCGGCATGGGGGAGGTCAAGCTGGCCAGGGACACCCAGCTCCTTCGCCGGGTGGCGGTGAAAAAACTCAAAAAGGACGCCACCAATCCCGCCACGCTCAGCTATTTCCTCCGGGAAGCCCAGATCACCGCCCAGCTCGACCATCCCAACATCGTCCCCCTGTACACCGTCAAGCAGCCCGAGGGCGCGGATCAGAACGTCTCCTTCGTCATGAAGCTCGTGCGGGGGCAGACCCTTTCCGACGTCGTCCGCAAGGCCCGGGACGTCTACAAGGAGGACCCGAAGGCCGAGCTTCCCTCCGACGCAAATCTGGAAACCCGGCTCGGCTATTTTCTCAAGGCCTGCGAGGGCGTCATCTACGCCCATCGCAAGGATGTGGTCCACCGCGACCTCAAGCCGGCCAACATCATGGTGGGCGATTTTGGCGAAGTCTACGTCATGGACTGGGGCATCGCCAAACTGGTCCGGGAGATTCCGGAGACGCTGTTCGGGATTCAGCGGGTGGCGGCCCAGAAAACCGACATGTACATCGGCGGCTCCCAGGTGGACAACGTGGTGGGCACCCCCGGATACATCTCCCCGGAGCAGGTCCGGGGGCTTCCGGAGGTGGGGCCGGCGTCGGACCAGTTTTCCATGGGGTTGATTCTGTACGAGCTGATCACCCTGAAGCCGGCCCGCCCGGGCAATCTGGAAAAGAAGCTGTCCTGGGCCGAAAACGGCCAGTTCAACCAACTGGTCCATCTGCTGCCGGAGCGGAAAATCCCGGCGGAGCTGCGGGCGATTCTCCGCAAATCCACCGCCTACGAAATTTCGGAACGGTACGGTTCCGTGGCGGAGCTGGCCGAAGACGTGCGCCGATTTCTCCGGGGAGACGAGGTTTCCGTTCTGCCGGACAACCTGTTTCGGAAAACCTGGCGATGGATGAACAAACATCGCCAGCTCGCGGCCATCCTGATCCTCTCCTTTCTGCTCGTCTCCTCCGTCATGACCATCGGGACCCTGGTGCGGGAGAAGTCGGCCATGCGGGACGCCCGCATCCGGGAGAAGAAGCTGACCCACCTGTTGACCAAGGTGGCGACCCAGGCCCATTCCATCGACAGCCGCTTTCTGCGGCTGGAAGATCTTTTGATGAACCTGGCCAACAACGCCGCCTATCTCATCGGCCACGCCCCGCCCAACGAAGAACGGTTTTACTGGCAATCGGAATATCAGACCCCCGGTCAGGGACCGCCCGACCTGGCCAAGGCGCCGCTCTACGACCGGGAGGTCAGTATCGACTACCCGGTGGTGGTGCTGGCCCCCGGGGTGGAGCGGGACGCGGTTCGGCCCCTGATGCGGCGGCTGGCCCCCCTGCGGCACCACTTCAAAAAGGTCATGCTGGACAGCCGGAGCAGCTTCGCGCCCCTCCGGGAGGAGGAGGTCCGCCGCCTCATGACCATCCACGGGCTTCCCGTCAGTTGGGCCTTCATCGGCCTGGAGGCGGGGGTGATGTATTCCTATCCCGGCAAGGGGACCTACAGCCCGGAGTACGATCCTCGACTCCGGCCCTGGTACAAGTTGGGCGCGCGCAAAAACGCGGTTTACTGGGGAAATCCCTACATCGACATTCAGGGGCTGGGGCGGGTGCTTCCCTGCGCCACGTCGCTGTACGACCCCGACGGGCGGTTCATGGGCGTTGTGGGGATGGACGTCACCTACGACACGATCATCGAGGAAAACCTGACCCGCCGGGGCGCCGTGGGCGTCGTGGAAAGCTTCCTGCTGGACGACAAGGGCCGAATCGTGGTCCGCTCCCGGCAGATGGCGCTGGAGCCGGAACCCTATTCGCTTTCGGATTCCGGGCTGCGGCTGGAGCTGTTCCCGGCGCCGGAGGTGGTGAGCCGCATCCGGAGAGGCGAATCCGGCTTCGTGGAGCTGGAGCGGGAGACGGAACCCCGGATCATCTTTTTCCACGAGATACCGTCTCTGGACTGGTATTACGCCGAGGAAATCCGGGCCGTCACGGTGCTGGGCGCGGATCCCTGATTTCGGCGGGGAGGAAAAGGGAAAGGGGCGGCCGGATGAAACCGGCCGCCCCTTTTGAATCTCAATGAAGAATCAAGTGATTATTCGGCCGTTTTCGTCCGGGCCGCAACGTCCGCCGCTTCCGGCGGCAGTGGCCGGATTTCCAGGACATAACGATTTGATTCCCGGAAAAAAACCTGCTCCACGCCGTATTGCCGATCCGGGGAAAGATCAACCACCGCCCGGACTTTGAGTTCCGGGGTTTCGTGAACCCCGAGCCGCACTCGCTTCAGGTATTCTCCCTCCAGGGGAACCACCCGGCCCAGCGTTTCGGACGGCAGCACTCCCTTGAAATCGCAAACGATTTTCAGGAGGTTGCCTTCCTCCAGGGCGAAAGTTTCGGGCGGGTGAAACCCGTTCAGCTCAAACACCACCGTTTCCGCGTCGGAACCGGTTTCCCCGGGCTCCGTTCGAATCTGGGTGAGCATCCCTCCCGTGATCGGGCCAAACAATTTGCGGTGGGCCCAGCCGATTCGGCCCTCGTCGGTCTGGATGGCGTACCATTCGTCGTTCTCGTCGGTCACCGTCACCACTTCTCCCCGGCTGATTCCGGTTTCCACGGGGGCTTCCAGCGACGGGGACCGGCGAACCCGCCCGGATCGCACTTCGACCAACGCCCGTTTCAGACCGGCGACGGCTTCGGGTCCGGCGGTTTCGGCGGGCAATTCCGCATCGGCCGGCGCCGCGACGCTTTTCGCCATGGGCTCGTCCGGCGATTGTCCGGCCGGTTCGACGGCGGCGAAAAGCGGAACGAACGCCCAGCCCCGGCGGCCCTCCTCGTCCGAAATGCGGTACCATTCCCCCTCCCGATCCCGCACTCCCACGATTTGGCCCCGCCGCAGCGAGAAGACGACGTCCGACCGATCCGACGGGCGTTTTCGAACCTGGGCCGACCGGGACGCCACCCGGATTTGATCCGGAAGCGGAGGCGGTTCCAGCGGATCGGCGGCCGCTTCCGTCGGGGGTTGCTCTTTCCCGGCGGGGGATTGGTCCGCGGCGGCGGGGACGTCGGCCTCGGCTTCTCGGAAAATGTCTTTTTGCACCCATCCCAGCCGATCGTCCGGCAAGCGGGCCGCGTACCAGGCCCCTTCGCGCTGGATCAGCGTCACGTCGTCGCCCCGGGTCAGCACGTCGATGATGGGCGCGAGCGGGGAGGGCCGGGTGTAAAAATTGGCCACCGGCGATCGGACGCTGACCCGCGTCCCGACCGATTCCGCCCCCGCCGATCCGGCGGTCGCGAGAAGGGCCAAGACGGCCAGCGGCCATCCCCAAATCTGGAACGTCGGATGTTTCGTCTTCATGGCGGTATCCCGAGAGGCCGATCCGTCGGCGCCGCGTCCCCGGCGTCGACGGAGGAAAAAAGGTTGCGGCGGCGGTTATTCCCGTACGGCTTCCACGGCCACGGTCAGTTCGACCTCGTCGCCCACGCTGTTCATGAGCTGGTCCATGCCGTAGTCGCTTCGCTTGATCCGGAACGTGGTCTGGAAGCCGGCGCGATAGCCGCCCCAGGGGTCTTCCCCCGACCCGATGTGCCGGGCTTCCACCGTGATTTTTCGGGTGACGCCGTGCAGGGTCAGGTCTCCTTCGATTTCGTACGTGCCGGAACCGGTCGGGGCGAAGCGTTCGCTTTTAAACGAGATTGCGGGGTGCGCCTCCACGTCGAAGAAATCTTCGCTTCGGAGATGCTTGTCCCGTTTCTCGTTGTTGGTGTCGACGCTGCCGGCCTCCACCGTCATGTCGATGGCGTTGCCCTTCTCTTCCAGGGTCATGACGCCGGAGAGGGTGTTGAAACGGCCGTAGACGTAGGTGACGCCCAGGTGCGAAATGCCGAAAATGACGGAAGAATGGGTCGGGTCGATCTTGTAGGCGCCGAATTTGTAGGGCGCGGAATCCTCGGCCGCGCCCGAATCGATCGGAAGCAGCGCGAGAACCAGAAAAACCGGCAGGGCGATGGCGAAAAATCGGCGGATCATGTTGCACTCCTTTCGGTGATGGGGGCGCGCGCGCTCGGACCAGAGGGAGCAACATTGACCCCTGCCGAGAGCCGGGGGGCCGTCCGGGAGGTCCGGCGAAGAAAAATCACTTCTTTTCAACATAACCACCGGTGGCGATTTTGAAAGCCCGCCAAGATTCGGTCGCCGGCATTTTGGGGGTCATCCGCCGTCCGCGGCGTCGTCGCCCCCCTTGCCGTCCATGTTCAGCGTGGATTTGGGCTCCACCATGAGGACGTGGACTTCCTGGGCGGCGGAAAGACGGTGGCTGCTGTTTTTGGGCACGATGAAAAGTTCCCCTTCCTCCAGCGTCACGGCCTCGTTTTTCAGTTCCAGGTTCAACTGACCCTTCAGCACCAGGTACATTTCGTCCTCGGTTTTATGGCGATGCCAGTCGAACTCCCCCTTCAGCTTGGCCAGCTTGACGGATTGATTGTTGAACTCTCCGACCAGCTTGGTCTGCCAGTATTTGTCAAAGGTTCGGAGCTTTTCGGAAATGCTGACTTTCTGCATGTCGCCTCCTGAGCGGGGGTGGTCGAAGGGCCACCGAGGGTTGGATGGTGCGCGGTCGGTTCCGTGGCGGGTTTTCCGTGCCGAATTTGCTATAAAATCAGACGAATTTGATACACAAAGCGGGAGAAATGGTCAAGGGGCAATTTGCGGAGGGAAGCGTGGAAAACCAATGCGGCGGGGCGGGGCGAGGCCGATTCCAGCGTCCGGCGGGGGCCTGCCGGCCCGGACCCGTGCGCGAACTCTTTGCCGCGGCAATGCAACCGGGCTCTTGGGCGATTGGCCCAAATCTCCATGCCGCGCGCGGAGGCGGCGAGTTGTGCCCGCCGCCCGATTCCGGAAATTTTTCGGTTCGAGGAGCGGCAACCCGGCGCTTCCGGAGGCGGGGTGGCTTTTTATGGCGAGAGTCACACCCGGCCGAGGGCGGAACCGAAACCACCCCTAACTCCGAATCCGCAACTGTTTGAATTTATTGTATCCGGATTCGTTGGTATTTGGAAGAAGAAGCCGCCTAATCTTCTTCCATCATCCGCCTCCACTTTTCGACCTTTTTAAATCCCGCCGTGTTCAGTTCCACATTAAGATTCGTCCACGCCGTTTCGAAGCCCGAGCCGTTCCCGGAAACATCCTGGAAAAGCGTCCCCATGGTTCGC
>CAYFVR010000153.1:9532-11560 GCA_964346545.1 uncultured Desulfobacterales bacterium
CGTGTCACGGTAATAGCAAAACAGGCAATGCTCGGGATCGCATTCGCCCTCTGAATGGGCGGCAAGCATGAACTGGTCGATTTCCGTGGTGATCTGGTCGGACATGAGGGCCCAGCGGACGGTCATGCGGGCGACTTTCCCAACGACGCCATCGTAAAATTCTTGCACGTACCGATGGGCGCTCGCGAACTGGACCAGATGATACTGCCGGGCCATGGCGGCCCGTGCGAGCAGGTACGTTTCCATGCAATTGCGAGGGGATTTTTCGACGCGCATCATGAATTCCTCATGATGCTTTTTCACCGCCAGGAATTCGTTCACCCAGTCTTCCAAAATCCCGCCGCCTTTCAGGTTCGCCCGCAGGATGTCCAGCCGATTGCGGCCTGTGGAGTGTTTGATCGAAAGCTCGTGGGGGGTCAATGCGGTATAATGGGTCAAGCGGTGCTTGTTCCAGAACGAATTGGCCATTTCCACCACGGCCGCCCCGATCGTTTGGCCGACCCCGTGCCAGCCTCCGGCCAGGCCGTTAAACAGGTTTTGCGCCGGGCCGGACCCGGGAGCGTTTTGGAAAATTCCCAGGTCCGTTTTCATCCAATCCGAAATCCGGATGGTGTTTTCCGTCCATTCCGAAACCTGTTGGCCGGCCACGTTCCCCGGGATATTTCCGGAATAGGTGTCCACCGGAAGGCCGATGGTGGTTTCGGTGATGTTCTCGACAAATTCCCGCGTGTAGCCGCCCGATCCCGAGTCGAGGCCGCCGCTTTCCGCTTTTCGGAAAAAGCTTTCCGGGAGGCCGATGGCTTCGGCGATCCACGGCCCCAGGTCTTTGCCCCCATGCCCGAAGGCCAGGTTGGAATGGGCGGCGTCCTGAAGCAAATGGGCAAATGGCAAAATGTTTTTCCTTCGCCGCCGGTAATTTCCCCGCCCTTTTCGGCCGTGGGCCCGGTAGCAGCATTTGGAGGAACACCAGGTTTGGTGAAAGCCGATTCCTCTTGCCTGGGTACGGTTCCAAACTTTCTCCAGGAAGGAAGTCCGTTTTTCGTCAAATTCTTGGTTCAAACCATCAATGGCGTCTTTGACATAATGGAAACAGCCGCCGAAGAGGTTCATGTCGCTTTCCACGGAATTCAGGACGGCCAGGTACAGCATCACTTTCTCCGCGGCCTTAACCGCATCGTCGCAGCATTCCAAGGGGGCCCGGCGGTTGAATTGGGCTTTGAAAACCTCATAGGCTTGCCGCACGTCCAACACCCGGTCCACCACCGCGCAGATGTTGCTTCCGTGCCGATGGCGGAACCAGTGCATGAGATTTTTCAACGCGTCGCCGGGTTTTTCTTCGTCCAGGATGAGATCCCGATAGGCCTCCTGGCTCTGGTTGTCCAGGCTGGCCATGGCTCTTTTGACGAATTTGTATTTCGGCCGGCGGACTGTGGCGATGATGGCCCGTTTGATTCCATACCCGGCCGCCGCGATCGGCACGCCCACCAGCAAAGCCACGCCCCCGCCCGAGGCGCCGGCCAGCGCCAGGCCGCCGACGAAAAGGGTGGCCTGGCGCTTGTTCCGTTTCCAGAACCGTTTTCCAAACCGCCGATGATGAAAATGCCGGTTCGTGGACCAATGGTGGGAATGCCGGCGGCCGTTTTCCAGGGCCTCCCATATTTTGGGAGGGATCATTCTGCCCCGTTCCACCACCAACTGGTAGGCGTCTCTCATCAGTCTCCGGGTTTCGAGCTTACCGGGTGTACGCATGTTCCCTTCCTGAATGACCGACGAGGCCGGTTGATCGGGGGGGGCAGGTCCGTCCCAGCCTGCGCCCGTTCTCCTTGGCAGACCCGGGGCCGGGATATCGTTTCCGGCCGGCGGCAAGAATCCCCGGCCCGAGGTTTCCGGGGCGCGCGGCGCCTTTGGGCTCAGCGGAGCTGGGCCACATCCTGCAATACGAAAATCACCTCTTCCAGGCCGATGTGCCGATCCCGGTTCACGTCCGCGCCGGGGTTGACGATGGCCGGTGGAATGCCGGCCAGGATT
>CAYFVR010000154.1:0-3258 GCA_964346545.1 uncultured Desulfobacterales bacterium
GAAACAAGGAAAAACCGGCTACCCCCGCACCGCCTCCAACGCCACGTTCCGGCGCAAAATCGCCTTGGCGGTGCGGGCCACCTGGTCGGTGAGGTCGGAGACGAAGAAGCGGTGTTGGCCGGTGCGGGACATCTGGGAATCAAACTCGGGATGGTCGGAAAGGTAGGCGGCCAGGGATTCGGCCAGGGCGTTGGCGGAGTCCACCACGCGGACCCGTTTGCCGGCCTTGCGGGAAAGGGTGTCGATGAGGACGGGATAGTGGGTGCAGCCCAGAATGAGGGTGTCGATCTGACGGGCTTTGAGGGGAATCAGGTACTTCTTGACGATCCGGGTGGTTTCCGGCCGGTGGATCCAGCCCTCTTCCACCAGCGGCACCAGCAGCGGGCAGGGTTCGGAATGGACGGCGGCGTCGGGTTGGCGTTCCCGAATGCGCCGTTCATATTCGCCGCTGGCCACCGTGGCCCGGGTGCCGATGATTCCGAACCGGTTCTTTTTGGAAACGGAAAGGGCCGTCTCCACGGCGGGCGTGATGACCTCGAACAGCGGAAGATCGAATTCCTTGGAAAGCACGTTCGCCGCCACGCTGGACACGGTGTTGCAGGCGATCACGATCAGCTTCGCGCCCCGGTCGATCAGGAAGCGGACATCCTCCAGGGCGTACGCCGTCACCGTTTCCGGACTTTTGGCGCCGTAGGGCGTCCGGGCCGTGTCGCCGAAATAGACGACGTCGTGTTCCGGCAGCCGCGCCATCACGGCCCGGGCCACCGTCAGCCCGCCCACGCCGGAGTCGAATACGCCGATCATTCGGGGTCCGGCTCCCGGTTTTCCCCGTCCGTTTCGGACCGGTTTCGCCGGTCGATTTCCGCCCGCACCGCCGCCACGACCTCCGCTTCGGAAACGTCGGTGCGCATCCCGGGGCAGGCCCGGGCCATGGCGAACCAGTTGCCCGGGTCGGTCAGCACCGCGTCCAGATAGGGCCATTTCCGGCACATCCTCGGCTTCACCGGATGGATGCCGCACATTTTGTTCCGCACGAAACGGCAGAATTCGTCCGGCCCCTGGGCCAGCACGTAGCGGCTGCCGGAGGGCGCACAGTGGTCCCGTCGAAAATCGGCCGGCTTCATGCCCAGAAAATCGGCGATTTTTTGGATGTCCGCCTCGGTGACGTAGGTGCCGCCGAAGCCCCGGCAGCATTCGCCGCACTGGCGACATTCAAAAATGGGGGGCTTGTCTTGCGTCATGCGAGGCGTCTCCAGAAAGTATTCAAGCCGGGGCGCAAGGGGGTCCGGTTCGGTGGCGCGCATGGATATCCTTGGCCGACCGCGGACGCGCCACGCCACCGCGGTCGGCCCGGGTCGATGTTAAGAAAAGGCATGGCGCGTCTCCAAAGCCCGTTTCAGCGTGACCTGATCCACGTATTTCAAATCGCCGCCCATGGGCACGCCGGAGGCGATCCGAGTGATCCGAACCCCGAATCCGGCCAGCCGTTCCGCCAGATAGGCGGCGGTGGCGTCGCCTTCCAGGTCGGTGCCGGTGGCCAGGATCACCTCGGAGACGTCCTCGTCCGCGATCCGCTCCATCAGCTCCCGAATCCGGAGGTCGTCCGGCCCCACGCCGTCCATGGGCGACAGAACGCCCTGCAGAATATGGTACCGTCCCGTAAACGCGCCGGAGCGCTCCACCGCCATCTGGTCCGACACCTCCGCCACCACGCACAGCACCGAGGGGTCCCGGGCCGGATGGTCGCAGATGGCGCAGACGTCGGAATCGCTCAGCCCGAAACAGCGGCGGCACAGTTGAACCCGGTCCCGCAGCACCGAAATGGCCCGGCCCAGCCCGTCCACCTCCCGACGGGGCGCCCGCAGCAGATGCATGGCGAACCGCTCCGCCGTTTTTTCGCCCACGCCGGGCAGGGTGGAAAACTGGCGAATCAACTGGATCACCGAAGGCGGATAGGGATTCACGGAACGTTACATCAGCCCCGGAATGTTGAGGCCGCCCGGCATCAGCTTGCCCATGCGCTCGGAAACCATCTCCTGGGCCTGCGCCAGCGCGTCGTTGACGGCGGCCACCACCAGGTCCTGAAGCATTTCCACGTCGTCCGGGTCCACCACTTCCTTTTCGATTGCGATGGAGACCACCTGCTGCTTGCCGTTGGCCACCGCCTTCACCATGCCGCCGCCGGCGCTGGCCTCCACCGTCTCCTTTTCCAGCTCTTCCTGCATTTTCATCATTTTGGACTGAAGCTTCTGGGCCTGCTTCATCATGTTGCCCATGCCCTTCATAATTCTACTCCTCCGATAAAAGTTTGACGTCTTCCAAGGTTCCTTCAAAAATTTCCATGGCCGCCGACACCAGGGGGTGGTTCAGGACCTCCTCCCGGCGCCGATTGGATTCGGCGGCCCGGTTGGGCGCGGAACCGCCGGATTCGACCCCTTTTTTCAAGGTAAGACGCACCGCCGATCCGGTCACGTCCGAAAAAATTTTTTGGAGCGTCCGCTCCTGCTTTTTCAGCCTTTTGATATGGAAATCGGCGGCGTTGATCTCCAGCAGCAATGCGCCCGGTTCCACAGACGTAAGTTTGCATTTCCGCAGAAGCGAAGAAAGAGACTCCGGAACCTGGGCCGCCGCCCGTTCCAAAATGGCGTCGCCGTCGCCGTTGGGGCCCACGGGCGCGGCGGTTGGATCGCTCACGGGTTCGGCCGATCCTCCGGAAACGTCGGGGACCGCTCCAGTCGGATTGGTTTCCATGGATTCGCCGGGCGCCGCTCTGGTTGAACCGGTTTCCATGGACGGCGCGGCCTCGGATGGCGCTACGACCGCGGGAGCCGCTTCCGCCGCCGGAACATCCTCGCTGACCCGATGTCCATCGCCGGAATCCGCCGCCGAATAGCCGACCTCTTGGCGGCCCGCCGGGGCAGAGCGGGTCTCCATTTCCTCTCCGGGCCCCTCGGAGGGGCCGGAGGCCGCCGTTTCCTCCGGGCGAACCGGAACGGGGGAAGCGGATGGGGCCGGTTCCCTCGGCGCTTCCGGTGGAGGCAACGCCGCAGAGCCAGACGCGGCTTCTCCGGCTTGGCCGGGGGCGGAAACCGGAGCGGCGGCCCCGCCCCCGGAAACTTCCGGCCGAACCGGCGCGGGCGGCAAATCCAGCGGATCGGGCCGTTCCAGCTCCGCCTCGGTCAGCGCGCCCCGGCTCAGACCGTCCAGCTTGTCGATCAGGGTTTCGATGGGCAGCGACGGCCGCAGCTGAAACATTCG
>CAYFVR010000154.1:3358-11540 GCA_964346545.1 uncultured Desulfobacterales bacterium
CAAAGCGGCGGGAACGTCCCGGCGCAACACCGCGTCCGCCAGCCGAAAAATCACGTCCCGATCCACCACGCCCAGAATGTCCAGCACCTGCCCGTGGTCCACCTTCCCCTCGGCGCAGGCCATGACGTGATCCAGCAGGCTCAGGGCGTCCCGCATGGAGCCGCCGGTCTCCCGGGCGATCAGCGACAGGCTCTCCTCCGCGATGGCCATCCCCTCCCGCCGGCAGAGTTCGACCATGTGATGCACCACCTCGCCCGTCTCGATGCGCCGCAGGTCGTGGCGCTGGCAGCGGGACAAAATGGTGATGGGGATTTTGTGGGGTTCGGTGGTGGCGAAGAGAAACATCACGTGGGCCGGCGGCTCCTCCAGCGTCTTGAGCAGCGCGTTGAAGGCCGCCGTGCTGAGCATGTGGACTTCGTCGATGATGTAGATTTTGAACCGGCTGTGGGCCGGCATGTAGCGGATGTTTTCCCGCAGGTCGCGGATGTGGTCCACGCCGTTGTTGGAGGCCCCGTCGATTTCCAGCACGTCCGCCGCGTGGCTTCCGGTGATCTCCCGGCAGGAGCGGCAGGCGTTGCAAGGTTCCGGCGTCGGTCCCCGGTCGCAGTTCATGGACTTGGCGAGGATGCGGGCGATGGTGGTTTTGCCGGTGCCCCGGGGGCCCGCGAAGAGGATGGCGTGGGCCACCCGTTCCGCCCGGATGGCGTTGGTCAGCGTGCGGGTGACGTGCGCCTGACCCACCACGTCGGAGAAGGTCTGGGGACGGTATTTTCGGGCGAGAACCAGATAGGCCAACGGCGGCTCCCCGGGCCGGCCCGAAGGGAGGGCCCGCCCCGTCGGTCGGAAAGAAAACCCGTCGGTTCGGAAAAAAAAGGGTGCGGCGAAACCCGCCACACCCTTGAAAACCGCTTGGGAATCGAGACATCAATTTTTGGGAGGCCGGTTATCCGAAAACCGAATTCCCTTCGGCGGGGGAATGGCGGAGAGAGAGGGATTCGAACCCTCGGTGCCGCTATAAACGGCACACACGATTTCCAGTCGTGCACCTTCAGCCAACTCGGTCATCTCTCCGAATTTTTCCCGCGCCGACAACGACGATCCCGGCGGAAAACATCCCCGCCGGAAAAAAGGTGGCGGAGAGGGTGGGATTCGAACCCACGATCCCGGTTGTAGCCAGGATACCGCTTTTCGAGAGCGGGGCCTTCAGCCACTCGGCCACCTCTCCGGATTCGTCGCCAATCGGTCGCCAACCGGTTGAACCGGTCAGACAAGCCGCATCCCTACCCGTTTTTGAAAATCCTGTCAACCGCCTTTCAAAAATTTTCGGGAAAACCCGCCCCGTTTCCGTTTCGGAAAAGGCGCCCGGGGGAGCCGAACCCGCGCCAATTCCGCGAAAGCCCCGGAAAACCCCGCCGGCGGAGGCCGACCGCCCGAATGCCGTCCGCGGCCGCCCCGCCACAAACGGCTTGAACCCGGACGACCATTTTAGTATCAGAGGGTAGCCCGGCCCCGACCGCCGCAAGGGCGCCCGCGCCGTTCCCTTCCCCGGATCATCCGCCATCCGAAATTTTCATTCCGGCCCATGCCCGAACCAAAATGGGACCCCCGAAATCCCCCGCGGCCCCGGCATGCGCCCGGCAACCGTCGCCGATTTCCGGGAAAACCGCGCCGAACCGCCGAGACGCCCGCGGCCCGAAACCAACAAAACAAGGAGCGAATCCCATGGCCACCGTCCTCCCCTTCCGGGGACTGACCTACAATCTCGAAAAGATCGGCGACCTTCGCACGGTCACCACGCCGCCCTACGACGTGATCTCCCCGGAGGAACAGGAGCGGGCCTACGCCTGCCATCCCCAAAACATCATTCGACTCATTCTCGGCAAAACCGCCGACACCGACACCGAAACCGACAACCGGTACACCCGGGCCGCCGAATGCTGCATCCAGTGGCGGGACGAGGAAGTGCTGGTGCGCGACCCGGTCCCGGCCTTTTATCTGACGGCCACCGAATTCGCCGTCGGAAACGCGCCGCTGACCCGCTGGGGCATCATCGCCCGGGTCCGGCTGGAGCCCTTCGATCGGGGCGTCGTTCTGCCCCACGAAAAAACCTTTTCCAAGGTCAAGTCGGATCGGCTGGCCCTGATGCAGACCTGCCACGCCAATTTCAGTCCGATCTTTTCGCTGTTCCCCGGCGGTTCGGAGCTGCTGCGGGATCTCCAGGCCGCGGCGTCGGGCCATCCGCCCGACATGGATTTCGTGGACGGCGCCGGACACCGGCAGCGGCTGTGGCGGCTGACCGATTCGGCGGTGCTGGAGCGGATCACCCACGCCCTGGAACCCCGTCCGTTGTTCATCGCCGACGGCCATCACCGATACGAAACCGGCCTGGCCTACCGGGACTGGCTGGCGGAGCGGACGCCCGATTTCTCCCCGGATCATCCCGCCAATTTCATCCTGATGTACCTGGCCGCCATGGAGGACCCGGGCATGATCATCCGCCCCGCCCACCGGCTGATGAAATCGGTGGACCCGGCCTCGGTGGACGCGCTGCTGGCCAAGGCCCGGGATTTTTTTCAGGTGACCGAATATCCGTGGAACGGGAATCGAGGCGAGGCGGAAGCCCGATTTTTCGCCGACCTGGGCGAAAACCCGGATCGAACCGCCATCGGGATTCTGGCCGCCGACCGGCCGGTCTTTTACCTGTTGCGGATTCGGCCCGGCGTGATGGAGGCCCGCTACGGCGACGAACTCTCCGCCGCGCTGCGGGACCTCGACGTCACCGTGCTCACCCGGCTGATTTTCATGGACCTGATGGGCTTCGACAATCGGCGACTGGACGACGAATCGCTCATCGGCTATTCCAGCGTGGCCGAAGACGCGGCCGCGGCGGTGACGGACGGCCCCTACGATCTGGCCTTCTTCCTGAACCCCACCCGCATCGAACAGGTCCAACAGGTGGCCCGCAACCGGGAGATCATGCCCCGCAAATCCACCTATTTCTATCCCAAGGTCGTCACCGGGCAGGTGATTCATCCGCTGACGGACTAATTCCGCTTTGGCGGATTGCTCGGACAGTGGCTTTCTCCCCCTTTTGCAAAGGGGGCCGGGGGGATTTTAGGGGCGAAATATAAGGGACGGCGCTCACCGCCGAAACATGGCCGCCGCCTCCGGCGTGTATTCGCCGAGGGAATCGTGGAGGATCAGCGGCGCCTCCAGCCGCAGACCGGTTTTGCCGGCCCGGCGCCCCCCGGCCAACACCAGCCGGGCCGGCTCTCCCGCTCGAGAGTAGACGGGGCGAAGCGACTTGGGCTCGATGACCGCGTCCCGCATCCGGTCCAGCAGTTCCGCGGATCGTTCCGCCGGGAAGACGATCCAGAAACGGCCGCCGGGGTCCAGCATCCGCCGGGCGACGGCCAGCACGTCCGACAGTCCGGCGTGGATCTCGCACCGGGCCACGTCCCGTTCGCCGTCCGGGCAGCGGCGGCCGGCGCCCGGCGGCCGGTAGGGCGGGTTGCTCACCACCAGCTCCGCCGGGCCGCCGGCGTCGGCGCGGCCCAAGTCTCGAAAATCCCGGTCCAGAATCCGGATTCGATCCGCCAGGCCGTTTTCGGAAACATTGGTCCGGGCCAGATCGGCCAGCGGCTTTTGGATTTCCACTCCGACAATCCGGGCTTTCGGAAGCCGCGCCGCCAGCAGCAGCGGAACGATGCCGCAGCCGGTCCCCAGATCCAAAATCCGCCGGGCCGGACGACGGGACGCGGCATGGGCCAGCAGAACGGCGTCCACCGAAAACCGGTAGCCCCGCCGGCGCTGCCGAACCAAGAGCCGCCCCTCGAAAAAGGCGTCGCGGGTGAACTCGGTCACCGGCCCATCGGTCCCACCCGGAACCGGATATCGGCCACCCGCTCCTCCCCCAGGGCCCGATTGAGCTTGACGATCAGATCGGCCTTGAGGAACTGGAGCTGCTGCATCCAGGCCGAGCTGACCACGTTGACGGTGAGCACCCGCCCCTTCACGGCGGCGGGTCGGGCGTTTTCGGCCACCGCCGGCCCCACCGCGGCCGGCCATCGATCCCACAATTCGGTCATGTCGCCCTCGGGCCCCTTTCGGAAGCCGCCCAGGACCTCCGCGAGCACGCCGCCGATGTGGGCGAATTCTTTTTTCTGGGTACGCTTTTTCGACATCGAACGATCCCCGTCCGTCTTCTGGGGTTTCCGAAAACGTCGGGGGCGCGGCGCCGCGCGAGGCCGAACCGAGGAACCTCCCGACGGACTCCTTTTACCCGAAAAGCCGGGGTCCGGGCAAGGCCGACGAAGGGAGACCGCTCCCGCGTCGATCCGGCGCCCCGGATCGAAACGGGCGGCCGGGCATTTCGCCCGGGAAAGCCGATTCTTCGACGCCGGGGGTTTTCCTTGACTTGAGGGACCGGCTACTTTACCTTTGCCGGAACGCGAATCCGGAATGCCGACAACGAATTGAAACCAAATTTTCATGGGAACGCTTATGAGTTGGGATTGGGAAAAACTGAAACAGCAGCAACGCTACAAAGGCGGCGACGTCCCGCCTCAATGGGACGAGTTTTTCAAACGGCTGAACAACATGAAATTTCCGGGCGGCCCCCTGCTGATCGGGTTGCTCATTCTGGCGATCCTGCTGGGCACCATGGTCTACACCGTCAAGCCCAGCGAGGTGGGGGTGATTCAACGGTTCGGCCGGTACATCCGGACCACCCAGCCCGGGCTTCATTTCAAGCTGCCGGCGGGGATCGAAAAAGTTCGGCGGGTCAACGTTCGGCGCATCCAAACGGAGGAATTTACCTCGGCGTCCGGCAGTCGCGATTCCCGATACCCCGCCGCGGCCAGCGACCCCACCCTGATGCTGACCGGGGACCTGAACGTCGGTCAGGTGCCCTGGGTCGTCCAATACCGGATCAAAGACCCGTTTGACTACCTGTTCAAGGTACGGGACGTTCAGCGGCTGCTGCGGGACATGTCCGAGGCCACCATGCGGCTGGTGGTCGGCGACCGAAGCATCGACGAAGTCATCAGCAAGCGCGACGAGATCGCCGTGGAGGCCCAGGGGCTGCTGCAAACGGAGCTGGACGATTCGGAAACCGGCATCCACGTGGTCACCCTGGAGATGAAAAAAACGGACGTTCCGAGCCCGGTTCGCCCCTCCCTCAACGAGGTGAACCAGGCGACCCAGGAAAAGGAGCAGATGATCTACAAAGCCCGGGAGGAATACAACCGGGCCATTCCGGCCGCCCGGGGCCAGGCCGAACGAACCGTTCGGGGGGCCGAGGGATACGCCTTGGATCGGGTCAACAGCGCCAAGGGCGACGCGGCGCGGTTCACCTCGATTTACGAAGCGTACGTGAAGGCGAAAGACGTGACCCGGCGCCGGATGTACCTGGAGGCGTTGCGGGACATTTTGCCCAAGCTGGATAAAAAAACCATCATCGACGAAGAACTGAAAGGGGTTCTGCCCCTGCTCAACCTGGACGAAGGAAGCGGGGGCGCGCAATGAACGTCAAACCCATCCAAGGCATCATCGGCATTTTCCTCGTCGCCGCGGCCGCTCTGCTTTACGCCGCCGCGTTCACGGTGGACGAAACCGAACAGGTGGTCGTCACCCGGTTCGGCCGAATCGTCCGCGACCCCATCTCCACGCCCGGGCTGAAGTTCAAGGTCCCCTTCGTCGATCAGGCCAACCGGTTCCGGAAAAATCTGCTGCACTGGGACGGCGACCCCGGCCAGATTCCGACCTCGGAGAAGACCTACATCTGGGTCGACACCTTCGCCCGCTGGAAAATCGTGGATCCGGTGGATTTTCTGCTGACGGTGACCGACGAGTTCACCGCCGTGAACCGGCTCAACGACATCCTGGACCCGGCGGTGCGAAACCTGGTCACCTCCAACCGGCTCATCGAGGCGGTGCGCCGCACCAACCGGCCCCTGGACATCATCGACCTCAACGCGGATCTGGCCCAGGGCGACATCCGGAAGCAGGCCAGCGAATACGACATCACGCTGGGCCGGGAAAAACTGACGGACCAGATTCTGAAACAGGCCCAGCCCAAGCTGGACAAGTTCGGCATCGAGCTGGTGGACGTGAAGATCAAGCGAATCAACTACGTGGACACGGTGCGGGAATCGGTCTACAACCGGATGATCGCGGAACGAAAGCAGATCGCGGAAAAATTCCGTTCCGAAGGCAGGGGGGAAGCCCAGAAAATTCTGGGGCAAAAGGAGCGGGACCTGAAGGAAATCGAGTCCGAGGCCTATCGGCAGGCCCAGGAGATTCGGGGAAAGGCGGACGCCGAGGCCACCCAGATTTTCGCGAAAGCCTACGGAGCGGACCCCGAATTCTATTCCTTCACCCGGACGCTGGAAATGTACGGCCAGGCGTTGGAGGAAAATTCCGGTCTGGTCATTTCAACCGACTCCGAATTTTTCCGGTATCTGAAAAACGCCGAGACGCCCCCGCCATCGGCGGCCAATCTTTCTCCCTGATCGGGAAAGGGCCGTTCGAAGGCGGTCGAATCCAACGGATCCATTCAAAAACGGATCCATTCAAAATGGAAAGGCTCAAAATGGAAAGGCGCCGCATGTTTCATGCGGCGCCTTTCCAGACGGTCCCGGGATTCGAAAAGAACGCGCTAACGACCTTTTCGCCTCTGGTGCCGCGTCCGGGCCAGCAATTTGCGGTGCTTATGCCTACGCATCTTCTTCCGGCGTTTCTTGATTACGCTTCCCAACAGATCACCCCCCCTCCGTCCTTTTTCGGTAAACACGGCATAATAAAGGCCACGCGCGGATTTGTCCACCGCTTTTTTTTCTCATGAACGCGCCCCATCCCGGACCGTTTTTTTCCGAAACCGAACTGGAGGTGGTCAAGGCCGCCGTCGGCATGGCCGAAGACCGGGTATCCGACTTTTACAAGCTTTCGGACAGCCAATGGATTCGGTACCGCTACGACGTCCGCACCCTGGCCGAGCTGGACCCGAGCGAAGTGGTGGACGGTCCCTTCGCCCAGGTGATCCGATACGAAGCCCGGCCCGCGGAGGCCAACCTGGGCTCCGCGGCCTACGACTTCTACCGGATTTGCCTGCTGGACCACGCCATCCTCGCCGCCGCCGAATTTCCCGGCATTTCCCTTCGGCCCTTTATTTTGTACATCGTCACCCACGAGTTGATTCATGTGGTCCGTTTCTGCAAGTTCCTCCAGAATTTCAACGCCTCCGAGGAAGAAAAACGGGCGGAGGAAATCCGGGTTCATCGGCGGACCCGGGAAATTCTGCGCCCGATCCGCATTTCGGGAATGACGCCGGCGCTCGACTTTTTCCGGAATCTCCAGGGCGACGCGGCGCCCCTCGAAATTCTCCGGTAGCCCCTTCGCCTTCCGGCCCCGGCGAGGGTTTCCCCGCCTGCGCCCCCCATGGACCGCCCCCTCGCGGGCGGGATTGGATCGCGTTCGTTTGCCCAATATTTTCAGTTGGATAACCAATGGAGCGCCCCGATTGCCCTTCGGCGTTCCAAACCGTTTCAAAATTTTTGTCCCGCCGCCTTTACAAGCCGGGAGAACTGCTTATTGTTCCGCTTGGCATCGACCCGGTACCGGAATTTCCGGTCGAATCCCATCGGTTTCGGCCAAAATACTTCGTATCAACTTTTGGACTCATCAGGTAAAAGGAGAATGGCAGCAATGAATTTGAAACCGCTTCACGATCGTATCCTGGTTCAGCGCGTCGAAGAGGAAAGCAAAACCAAAGGCGGGATCATCATCCCCGACACCGCCAAGGAAAAACCGGCCGAGGGCAAAGTGGTCGCCGTCGGCAACGGTCGTCTGGGCGAGGACGGCAAGGTGATCCCCCTGGAGGTCAAGTCCGGCGACCGCGTCCTGTTCGGCAAGTACTCCGGAACCGAAGTGAAAATCGAAGGGGAAGAGTACCTCATCATGCGCGAGGACGACGTTCTGGGCATCATCGAGTAATTTCCCGCCGTGTTTCCCGTGTTTCCATTGATCGATCCATTTCTTAATATCGAAACAACCGCAAGATTCTTGTGACGGAGGTATACCAACATGTCCGCTAAAGTGATTAAATACGATCTTCGCGCCCGCGAGGCGATGCTCAAAGGCGTTCAAACCCTTGCCGACGCCGTCGTCGTCACCCTGGGGCCCA
>CAYFVR010000155.1:0-8996 GCA_964346545.1 uncultured Desulfobacterales bacterium
TTAGGGCAACTTTTTCTCCCTTTACCACGAAGTTCACTTGATCTCCCGCTTTTAGTCCCAGTGCTTTTCGAACCTTTTCGGGCAGAGTAATTCCTCCATCTTCATTTATTCTCGCCGTTTCCATGACATTGCTCCTTTCCGCAGCTCTATGGTCCCCACTCCGGAAAACCTGAAAGATTTGGCTCCGGTGGCCTGAGCCATCGGAGCCAAATCTTTCACACCCGATTGATCGCCTCGAAAATCTTCCGGTGCTGGATGCTGATCTGCTGATCCAGCGAGCCGGCCGCTTCCCGGAGGTCGGTTTCCATCTTGCAGGTGTCGGTGGAAGGCGGGATTTCCACCTCGTAGATCATGATGTTCCGGTTCGGGTCGTCGCCGCCCTTGAAGACCGCCTGCAGGTTGGTCACGTTGACCTTGTGGCGGGCGATGACGCCGGTGATGCCGGAGACGATCCCCTTCCGATCCGGTCCCCGGGTGGTGATCACGAACGGTTCGCCGGACTCCACCGGCACGGTGTCCCGCAACGGATCCAGCGGCTTGACCAACGCGCCGAGCCGGGCGATGGGGGCCAGGGCCTCGTCCATGCCGGCCTGGAGGTCGGCCTCGGAAAATCCTTCCGGGGTGGAAACGATGAAAATTCCGGCGAATTCCGACTGCACGATGGTCTGGCTGACGTTTTCGATATTGCAGTCCATCTTGAACAACGCCTCGGACACCCGGGCGATGATGCCCGGGCGATCTTGGCCCAGCACCGATATGACCCATTTGTTCATGGGATCTCCTTTCACTTGTCGAACAGAATGTCGGGCGAAACTTCCCGGGCGCTCTTGCAGCCGGTGAGGATCATGGCCGCGGTCAGCTCCGATTTCAACTGATCCAGATAGGTTTGGACGCCCTCGGTCAACCCGCCCACCGCGGCGACGGAAAAGGGGCGGCCGATCATGACCGCGTCGGCGCCCAGGGCCAGCATTTTCAGCACGTCGCCGCCGGTGCGCACGCCGCCGTCGGCCAGCACCGCGATTTCGCCCTTCACCGCCGCGGAGACCGCCGGCAGGACTTCGGCCACGCCCGGCGTGTGGTCCAGCACCCGGCCGCCGTGGTTGGAAACCACGATGGCCGCCGCCCCGGCCTCCGCCGCCTTCTCCGCCTCGTCCGGCGTCATGATCCCTTTCAGAATAAATTTCGCCGAGGTCCCTTGGATGATCTCCCGCAGCCGCTCCGGCGGCTTGGGCGAAACCGGCCGCCCCATCAGACGGAGGGTGACCAGACCTGCGGCGTCGATGTCCATTCCCACCACGTCCGTTCCGGTCTCCAGGGCCAGGGCGAGCTTTTCCTCGAACTCTTTGTCTTCCCAAGGTTTGATGAAGGGAATTCCCGCGCCGCCCCGCTCCCGGATGGCGGCGTATCCGGCCTGGTGGATGAAGGGCGGCACGCCGTCGCCCACCGATCCCAGGGTTCCCCGTTCCGCGCAGCCGTCGATCACGGCGCGGATGTAGTCTTCCTCCGACACCTCGCCGCCCATATTAAAGGAAACGCCGCCGATGGGGGCCGCCAGCACCGGGAGGGCCAGCGTTTTGCCCAGCAATTCCACCGAGGTGTCCGGTTCCGCCACGTCGTGCAGCAGCCGCATGTTGAAGCGGCGGGCCGCCAGCGAAGCCACGTTGGCTTTGAACGCCGACGCCGTCGCAAGGCCGCCCATGCCCGGCACCTCTCCCGCGCATGCCCGACCGTCGCACACCGGGCAAACCCGGCAGTATCCCTTCATTCGTTCCCGCGCCGTTCGGCGAACATCTTTCATTTCCAACTGGACCACTCCTTCCTCTCTATGTTTTCGTCTTGAATCTTCGGTTGGCCCGTGATACTCCCAAACCTTTACACGCACCCCGCCATCGGCGTCTTTCCCGCCTTCCGCGGGCTTCCGACGGCGGCCCAAATCCGAAACCCATCCGAAATCGGGAACCGAAGGTATGGCCTACAAAAATATCGCATCTTTGCTTCGAGAAAACAAGACGGCGTTCATCATTATCGGAATCGTCCTGTTTCTGATCGAGCTGGAGATTTTCGCCGTGGCCGCCATGAAGTCCGGCCGGAAAACCTGGCTGCAGGTGCTGGACGGGAACGGCAACGTGATCCACGAGACCGACGGAAAAAACCTGAGCGATTTCAACAAATATTATTTTGAAAAAACCTTCGGCCCCCTGGACCAGTACGAAAAGCGGCTGGTGATCCGGGAGACGCCGTTCCCCTTTCGGGCCTGGCTGACCGCCTCCGTGGGAATTCCCATCGGAATCATTCTGCTGTTCGCCTTCGTGGTCAAGGCATACGTCAATCTGTTTTACGGAAACGCCAAGCGGGAAGAGGAGGACGCCCACGTCCCGGGGATGGCCAAGACGTCGGACTGGGAGCGGGTCATCCTGACCATCAGCAGTTTCAACGTCTTCACCATCGGGTTTCTGATTCTGCTGGCCATGTTCATGTACTGGGTCCTGCCCAACATGGTCACCTACATCACCCAGGTCAGCCTGGATACGATCGTTCGGTTCAAATGGGTGTTCATTTCGGTGGGCGTGGTGCTGGCGGCGCTCTTCATCTGGGTGATTTACCTGCGCTATCTGCTGGCCCGCCGAAACATCGACCGGCAGGCGGAGGTGGAGAAGGTCCGGCTTCAGTTGGAATACAAGCGGGCCTCGGGAGAACCCGTCCAAATCGGCCATGACGGCGAGACCGAGGAGCCCCAACTGGTGGCGTGGACGCCCGAGGACGGCGACGAATACGAAGACGAAGCGGAAACGGTGGATTCCGTGACGGCCGAGTCCGTCTCCGGGAAATCCGAAAAGGGCGGGGCTTCCGGCGTGACGGCCGGGTCGGGGTCGGCCAAAAAACCCGAACCGCCCCGGGGAACCGGCAAGGCCACCGGACCCGTCGCGCCGGAAAACGGCTGATGGAGCTGGTCGCCGGCCACAAGAACACCGACTTCGACGCCCTGGCGTCCATGGTGGCCGCCTCCCTGCTGTTTCCGGGCGCCAAGCCCATGCTGTCCCGGAACGTCAATCCCAACGTCCGGGGCTTCATCTCCATCCACAAAGACCTCTTTCACCTGCTGGAGCCCGGGGATGTGAAAGGGGAGGTGAAACCGGAACGGGTCCGGCGGCTGATCGTGGTGGACACCTGCCGATGGGAGCGGCTGGACGGCCTTTCCGCACTCCGGAAGCGAACCGACCTGGAGGTTTTCCTCTGGGACCACCACCCCGGCCCGTGCAATATCCGGACGGATTCGACGGTTCACGAGCCCATGGGCGCCACGATCACCCTGCTGATCCGGGAGCTGCGGGAGCGGAAAATCCCGCTCACCCCGGTGCAGGCCACCCTGTTTCTCACCGGGATTTACGAAGACACCGGCCAGCTCCTGTTTCCCGCCACCCGCTCCGAAGACATCCGCGCCGCCGCCTGGCTGTTGGACCAAGAAGCCGACCTTCAGGTGGTGAGCACCCTGTTGCAGCCGGTCTACGGCGCCAAGCAGCGGGACGTGCTCTTCACCATGCTCCGCAACGAGGAAACCCGGGAAATCAACGGTTATCGGGTCGGTTTTTCCACCGTCGATATTGACGGCCACGTGGGCAATCTTTCGGTGGTGGTCCACATGTGCCGGGAAATCCTCGGCGTGGACGCCATCTTCGGGATCTTCACCGGGCGGGAAAACGCCAAGTCCATCGTGATCGGGCGCAGCGCCGCCGACGGGATCAACGTCGGCTCCCTTTTGCGCGGGCTGGGCGGCGGCGGCCATCCCGGCGCCGGTTCCGCCATGATCGCCGGCGCCAACCCGGAAAGGGTGGTGGAGACCCTCACCCACCTGATCGAGGGCAACCAGCAAAGTTCCATTCGCGTCGGCGATTTGATGTCGTTCCCGGTGGTGACCGTTCCGCCGGACATGACCATGGAGCAGTTGCGGAGCTTTCTGGCCGAAAATGGCATCACCGGCGCGCCGGTGGTGGAGGACGGCCGGATTCTTGGCGTGATTTCCCAGCGGGACTTCAAGCGGGTGCGAAAGCCTTCCGCCATGCAGGCCCCGGTGAAGGCGTTCATGAGCACCAAGGTGGTCACCATCGACCCCGGGGCCAGCCCCCTCCAGGCCACCCGAAAAATGGTTTCCCACGACATCGGCCGCCTACCGGTGGTCCAGGACGACGAAATCATCGGCATCGTCAGCCGCTCCGACGCCATGATCTATTTTTACGATCTCCTGCCCGAATGAATTCCGTTCCGCCCCCGCTGATTCAGTTTTCCGACGCCGCGATTCGTCTGCGGGACCGGCGGGTGGTTCAAGAGTTGACCTGGGCGATTCGGCCGGGGGAAAACTGGGCGGTGATCGGCCCCAACGGCGCGGGGAAGTCGAGCCTGGCCCGGGCGTTGACCGGCGAACTGGCCACGGTGGCGGGGCGTCTGAACCGGGGAATTCCCGCCGGGACGGTGGTCTGCGTCGGGTTTGAATCCGGCCGGGGGCTGCTGGACCGGGAAGCCCTTCGCGCCGAAGCCGACCATTTCGCCGGCCGAATCGACGGCGGCGCCCCGGTGGGCTCGGAAATCGGCGCCGAATTCGAAAACCCGCCGGCGAGCCATTCCCAAGGCGTCCCGCACGACGGCATCGGCGGGAACGCCGAAGCGATCCAACGCCTCAAAATGGGGGACCGGCTGGACCGCCCCGTGGACCGGCTTTCCACGGGCGAACTGCGGAAACTGCTGATCCTTCGCGCCCTGTCCCAAAATCCCCGATTGCTGGTGCTGGACGAACCCTTTGACGGCCTGGACGCGGAATCCCGTCGGGAACTGAGCGTCTTTCTGGCGGAACGGATGGACGCCGGGGCCCAAATGGTCCTGGTGACCCACCGCGCCGAGGAGTTGCTTCCGGGGATCACCCACGTTCTGGCTCTGCGCGGGGGCCGGATTGCCGCCGCCGGGCCGCGAACCGAACTCCCCTCCGACCTTCAATCCTGGATCGCCGCCAACGCCCCCGATCCCATCAACGGCCGCCCCCTGCCGAAAGCCCCGCAACCCGCTCCGCCGCCTCCGTCCATTCTGGTGGAAATGACCGACGTTGCCGTTCGCCATGGCGACACTCCCATTTTTTCCGATCTCCAATGGCGGGTCGTCCCCGGAGAACACTGGGCCGTCTCCGGCCCCAACGGCGCCGGGAAAACGACGCTGTTGCGGTTGATCGCGGGGGATCATCCCCAGGCGTACGCCAACCAAATTCACCTGTTCGGCCGGCGGCGCGGAACCGGCGAGTCGATCTGGGACATCCGCCGCGGGGTGGGCATCGTTTCCGGCGATCTTCAACTCCGCTACCGGCGGCCGCTCACGGTGCGGGAGACGGTGCTCTCCGGATTTTTCGATTCCGTCGGGCTCTTCCGACGGGCTTCGGACGAGCAGGACGCCGCCGCGATCCAATGGCTCCGGCTGCTGGATTTGCAGGATTACGCCGACCGGCGCTTCGACCGGCTTTCCTGCGGGGAGCAGCGCATGGTCCTCGTCGCCCGCTCGGCGGTCAAGCGGCCCTGGCTGCTGATTTTGGACGAGCCCTGCCAGGGGCTGGACCCGGAGAACCGGGCACGGGTGCTCGCCCTCGCTGATCGAATCGGGCGCGAGGGCCGGACGACCCTGTTGTGGGCAAGCCATCACGACGAGGAGCGGCCTCCCTGCGTCCGCCGTCGTCTCCGCTTCACCTCGCTGCCGGAAGGCGGCTTCACCGCCGTTTCGGAGGCCGTTTGACATGGGCGTCTTCGATAAAAAAGTCCTGATGGTGACCGGAAAGGGCGGCGTGGGGAAAACGAGTTGGACCGCCGCCCTGGGGCTGGCCGCGGCGCGGCGGAACAAACGGGTGCTGCTGGCCGAAGTGGACGCGGCGGTTCGGGATTTGGGCGCCCTGTTCGGACGGGAAGAACCGCTGAAGATGACGCCCGCCGAAATGGACCAAGGGCTGTGGGCGGCCCGGATCGACCCCCACCAGGTCCTGCGGGAGTACGTTCATCTCCACGTCAAGGTCCCCTTCATGGCCGGGGCCATCACCAAGGCCAACCTGTTCGACCACATCGCGGAGGGGACCCCCGGCCTTCGGGAGCTGATGACCCTGGGCCAGCTCTGGCGCTGGTCGCTCCACAAAATTCCCGAAGCGCCGGCGGTGGATCGGCTGATCTTTGACGGCCCGGCCACCGGCCATTTTCGGAGCCTGCTGCGGCAGCCCAAGGCCCTGGCCGACCTGATGAAGTCCGGTCCCCTGGTGGAACAGGGCCGAAAAGTGCGCGATTTGCTGGAAGACCCGGAGAAGACCGGGATCGTTTTGATCGCCCTGCCGGAGGAGCTGCCCATCAACGAAACGCTGGAATTTCTCCGGGACCCGGAGATGGCCCCGCTGGTGGATTTGGTGGTGGTCAACGCCATGGCGCCGGCGTTTTTCTCCCCGGAGGAGGCCGAAATGTTGCTGGAGCGGCGCGATGGTCTGAAAGGCCCCCTTCCGCCCGAGCTGGAAGCGTCTCGGCGGATGGTCCGGCGCCGGCGGGCCCAGGAGGCGCTGGTGACCAAATTGCGGGCGGCCTGGGACGGCCCGGTGATGGAAATGCCCTTTTCCTTCTCCGCCCTGAAGGGTTCCGAAGGCGTGGCCGAAATGGCCGACCGGCTGGAGGCGGCCGCCCATGGATAGTCTCCTTTCCGCCATCAACCGGTCGAAAATTCTGGTCTGCTGCGGCAGCGGCGGCGTGGGCAAAACCACGGTGGCCGCGGCGCTGGGGCTGTACGGGGCGTTGACGGGCCGAAAGACCCTGGTGATGACGCTGGACCCGGCCCGTCGGCTGTCCGACGCCCTGGGGCTGGACCCCGATTCCCACGAGGTCGGCCGCGTGCCGCTGGAGAAACTGGCGCCCTTGGGCGTGCGACCCACCGGCAGTCTTCACGCCCTGATTCCCGACACGGCCCGCACCTTCGATCGCGTGATCGAACGGCACGTCCGGAGCCGCCGAAGCCGGGAGAAAATCCTGAACAACCGCTACTACCGGGTCCTTTCCGCCGATCTGGCCGGCTCCCACGAATACATGGCGGCGGAGCGGTTGTACGAAATCCACCGGGAGGGCGAGTACAACCTGATCGTGCTGGACACCCCGCCCAGCCGCCGGGCCCTGGATTTCCTGGACGCGCCCCGGCGGCTCTCCAACCTGCTGGGGGACGGCCTGCTGTGGAAGTTCGTGCGGCCCGCCGCCAAGACGGGATTCTTGGGGCTCCGGGCGGTGAACGCCGCCACCGCGCCGGTCCAAAAGGTGATCGGGCAGCTTTTGGGGATCGGGGTCTACCGGGAGATCGCCGATTTTTTGGCGTTGGGGGACGAAGTGTTTTTCGAGGGGTTTCGGCGGCGGGCCAGGGCGGTGGAAAAGTTGCTGGGGGGGCGGGGCGCCCTGTTTTTGGCCGTGGCCAGCCCCGATCCCGCGCCGCTTCAGGAGGGGCTATATCTTCACGAGCGGCTGAAGAAACACCGGATGCCCTTTGGCGGGTTCGTGGTGAACCGGGTCCATCCGACGTACGATGTCGAAGAAACGGCGGGGGAGGGGGCGGACGAGCCGGCCCCGGAACTCCGCGCCAAAATGGCCGAGGCCCGGGACTGGCTGAATCGGCGCGGGGCGGCGGATCGGGAGGCGCTGGAAACGCTCCGAACGGCGGTCGGCCCGGAGATCCCCGTCCATCCGGTCCCAAGCCTGGGGCCGGACGTCCACGACCTGCCGGGCCTGCTCCGGGTCTACGACGCCATCAAGGCGGGGGCGGGCGGAAGCTGATTTCGGCGGTCGTTACTTCACCTCGACGCCCTCCTTCTTGAGCGCGTCCTTTATGCCCGCTTCGATCAGCGCGGGCTTCAGCAGCAACTTCAGTTTTTTTCTGCCTCGGGCGTCCACGAAGGTGTCTTCCAGGGTCATTTCGGTTTTCTTCAGGATTTTCAGATTGTCGTCCAGCAAAATGAAGTGGTAGTTGAGCGCGCCCGCCGCGGCGACGGCGAGGATGATCAGGGCGACGATGACGCCTTTCATGGTCCGGTCCTCCGTGAGGGATTGGAATGGGAATGATCGAGCCGGAATCTATCACGTCGCCTTCCCTCCATCAACGGCATTTTTCCGCAGGAAATTCTGGCCTTCGGGCGGATGGCCGGCGGCGCGTCCGCTTGGGTTTCCATCTTGAAAAAATCCCCCCGGCCCCCTTTGCAAAAGGGGGAGAAGGCCGCTGTCCGAACAACTTTCCAAAGTAGAATTAAAAACCATGGTCCCTTGGAGGGGCCGGCGCCCTCGCGCACATTTTGAACGTCAAGGAAAAGCCTTTTCATGGAACCGTTTTCCATTCTGTATCGGTACACGCTGCTCAACGGACATCAGGAGGAATTCCCGCTTTTCCTGCACCCGGAAACCCTGGTGCTGATGGAGAATCGGCCTCCGGAATTGCCGGAATGGTCCCGGCTGTCCTTTCACAAATGTTCCAACTGTCCCCGGCGGAAAGCCAAAAACCCCGCCTGCGCGGTGGCGGTGAATCTGGTGGATATGGTTTCCCGGTTCGAAGGGCTCACATCGTACGACGAGCTGTTCGTGGAGGTGGAGACGCCCGAGCGGGTCTATTACAAAAAAACCACCGCCCAACGGGGAATCAGCTCCCTCATGGGGCTTCTGATCGCCGCCAGCGAATGTCCGCTGACCGATTTTTTCAAGCCCATGGCCCGGTTCCATCTGCCCTTCGCCACCGAGGAGGAGACCATCTGGCGGGCCACCTCCACCTTCATGCTGGGCCAGTATTTCGCCCGCCAGGCGGGCCGTTCGGTGGATTTCGAGATGGCGGGGTTGGAAAAGGTGTATCGGGACATCCAGCAGCTCAACCGGGCTCTGGCCCAGCGGCTCCGCGCCGCCTGCGAAGCCGATTCCCCCGTCAACGCCGTGATCATCCTGGACGCCTTCGCCAAGAGTCTTCCCACCGTCATC
>CAYFVR010000155.1:9096-11482 GCA_964346545.1 uncultured Desulfobacterales bacterium
GCATGGCATTGCGAAAGGTGGTTCTCATGGCGGTGATTTTGGGATTCGGCGGGCTTTGCGCCGTCGGAACGACTTCGGCGGTTTCCATCCCGGCGGTGGCGCCGGGGGAGGACGTCTTCGCCTATGTCGAACGCCAGAAGGGGGCGTTCGACCTTGAGTTGTACCAAAAGGTGATCGGCGCGGCCAACGCCTTCAAGGAGGGCGACGAGGCCATCGGCGTGGCGGCGGACAACGACGTTTCCCGGGTCAACGCCCGGATGCTGTTGGCCAACACCAAAATTTCCGACATCCACGACCGTCCGCTCTTCGAGGACGATCTCCAGAAGCTGATCTGGAAGACCATCGACGCGGACGCCTACGCCAAGGTCAAGGACTGGACCATGGGCGAGCTGAAAACTTTCCTGCTGTCCAAGCCGGAGGCGGAGATCAAGGCGATCATGGTCGGCTTGAACAGCGACGTGATCGGCTCCGTGGTCAAGTTGATGAGCAACGCCGAGCTGACGGTGGTGGGCAAAAAAGTGTTCAGCGCGCTGCCCGGCAGCAATCTGGGCGCCCAAGGCTATCTCGGGGCGCGGATTCAGCCCAATTCGCCCACCGACAATCCCGAGGACATCGCTTGGCAGGTGTTCAACGGTTGGGCCTACGCCACCGGCGACCTGATCCTGGGGACCAACCCGGTATCCGACTCGGTGGAAAACATCGCCAAAATTGAGCGGACGCTGAAAGACATTCTCGTCACCTTTGGCCTGGAGAAAACCCAGCCTTGGTGCGTGTTGGCCCACATCGACAAGCAGGCGGCCGTGGAAGAAAAATATCCCGGCGACACCGCCATCTGGTTCCAGAGCCTGGCCGGCTGCGACGACGCCAACAAGACCTTCGATCTCACCGTCGAAAAGATGATGGACTACGCCCGGACGCGGACCGGACAATACGGCCTGTATTTCGAAACGGGGCAGGGCGCCGATTTCACCAACGGCGCCGGCAACGGCTTCGACATGGTGGTTCACGAGTCCCGGAAATACGGCTTCGCACGGGCGTTGGAGCGGGAAATCGCCAAACAGAAAAACATGGACAAGGCCTGGATTCATCTGAACGACGTGGCCGGCTTCATCGGGCCGGAGGTGTTCAAGAGCCGGGAACAGCTCGTGCGCTGCTGCCTGGAGGACATCGTGATGGGCAAGCTCCACGGCCTGACCCTGGGACTGGACATCTGCTCGACCCTGCACATGCCGGTGAGCCTGGACGACCTGGACTGGTGCATGGACCAGATCGCGCCGGCCAACCCGGCCTATTTGATGGCTCTGCCCACCAAGAACGATCCCATGCTCAGCTACCTGACCACCGGATTTCAGGATCACGTCCGGCTGCGGGAGAAGTTCGGCTACAAGGTCAACGACGACATGTGGGCCTTTTTCAAGAAGATCGGGATCGTGGACGAAAACGACGAATACACCGAGCATTTCGGCGATCCCATCTGGGTCTACTACCAGTACCGGCTGGCCAAGGGCGACGAGCGGTCCAAAGAGGAGATTTACGCCGAGGGCGAGGAAGCCATCGGCCGGATCGAAGCCCGGGGCGTGCCCATCGCCCGGGGCCACGGGAAGAATCCTTGGAATCTCAATCCGGAGTTGAAGGAACGAATCTGGACGCTCTACCGGGACGCCAAGGTGTCGCTGTGGGCGGAGATGACCGAGGAGTTCATCCAGTCCATTCCCAACGCCGAGCTGATTTCCACCCAGTCCAAGGATCGGGAAGATTACGTGGCCCATCCGCCCACGGGCGAAAAGTTGAGCGACGCCGCCGTGGCGACGTTGAAGAAGATGCGGGACGCCTGGGGCGGGGAGAGCCCGGACGTGCAGATCGTCATTTCCGACGGGCTGAACGCCAAGGCGATCATGGACGAAGGCCACCTGATGCCGTACCTGAACAACGTTCGGGAGGAGCTGAAGAGGGCGGGCTTTTCGGTGAGCGACAAGAATTTGGTGATGCGCTCGGGCCGGGTTCGCGCCGGGTATGAGATCGGCAACGTGCTGTTCGAGAATTCTCCGGAGGACAAGCCCCGGATCGTGCTCCACGTCATCGGCGAGCGGCCGGGCAGCGGCCACCACAACTACTCGGTCTACATCGCCGCGCCGCCGGCCAAGGTCTGGAAGGCCAAGGAGGTGGACCACGACATCGTCCGCGTCATCAGCGGCATCTCCAACAGCGCCTACGCGCCCCACGCGGCGGCCAAAGAAACCGTGACGATTGTGAAGGATATGATCTGATCGGCGGTTGAATTTCGGTAAGTTGTTCGGGCCGGGATGCGCTTTTGGGGGCGTTCCGGCCCGCGTTTTTCTCACGGATCAGATCGAGTTCAATCGCTTCGTAGGCGCGCACCGGTGTC
>CAYFVR010000156.1:0-11456 GCA_964346545.1 uncultured Desulfobacterales bacterium
ACGTTTTGGATGGCTTAAGACGGAACGAAAGGTTAAAAAAATGGTCATAGCGGTAAGGTTTTTTTCGTTCCCCCAAAGCGATTTCAAGGATGCCCCATGATTCCCTACGCGGAGTATGTAAAAAGAAATAGTGGGTACGTTACTGCCGAAGTCCAGGAAAGAATCCGTAGCACTCGGCTTTTGCTGGCCGGGTGTGGAATCGGAAGCACCGTCGCGGAAGCTTTCGTCCGCCTCGGATTTCTTCATGTGACGCTTGTGGATGCCGACACGGTGGCGCCGCACAACCTCAATCGACAAAATTTCGTCTCGTCCGACGTCGGCCGTCCCAAGGCCGTGGCATTGGGCGAACGGCTCCGTGCCGTCAATCCCGAGGCCGCCATTCGGGTAGAGGAAACCATGCTGGGACCGGACAACGCGGATGCACTGGTTGGCGAGGCCGATCTGGTTTTCGATACCATCGATTTTCTGGATATTGTGGGAATCGTCGCCCTTCACGACGCGACGCGCCGGCGCGGCATTCCGATCATCAGCGCGTTGTCGGCCGGGTGGGGCGCGGCGGCCATCTATTTTTCCGCCGCCTGTTCCGTTAGTTTTCGAGAAATTTTTGGGCTTCCGGCGAAGGGAGATATTTCCTCCGCTTCCTATGTGTCCCTTTTTTCGGACGTGGTTGAACGCATCGGCCGGCATTTGGAACCGGATGTCGCGGCTTCCCTGGCGAAAACCTTGTGCGTGATGTCGGACGGAACGCCCTGCCCGGCATCCCAGGTTTCCGCCGGGGCCGCTTCCGTCGCCGCGCTCGCAACGGCCATGGCCGCACGAATTTTGGCCGGAAAGCCGGTCACGGAAGCGCCCCGGATGGCCATGCTGAACATGGGAACCGTTTTAAGCCAAGGCGGGATCGAGCTGATGTGATCCGCCCGCCATCGACTTTGTCGGGTCAGGACCAGAGCCGCCTTTCCTTCGCTTTTCGTTTTCCCAATTGATTTTCCGAGATGCTCTTTTCCCGTCCCCCACGATGAATTTTATCCTTTTCGGCTTTTTTTCAGGAGACGGAAATGCATTCCAAAGTTATTGGAAATACGGAGTTTTTGTTCCGGGAACTTCTTCCGGAACAAGTGGAGAACGGAGCGGCCAAACTGCGATTTCAGGTGTTTTGCAAAGAGCGGGGGATTTTGCCCGAATCGGATTATCCCGACGAGCGGGAACTGGACCATTACGACACTGCAGGAGAGGTCGCCCATTTCGGGCTCTTCGCCAATGGCGAAATGTCGGGATATGCGCGTCTCCTAATGCGGGGAGAACGTCCGCTTCCGTTTTTTCGGATGTGCCCGGATACTCGGGGGCAATTGCGCGGAATGGGCGTCCGAAAACTGGCGGAGGTGTCTCGGGTTATGGTCAACAAAGACTTCCGTTGCCGAGAGGGGGATCGGCCGGAAGGTATCGGGGAGCCGCCCGCGGCCCCCGCGCGACCGGATCGACGGGTTTTGCCGGCGACCCTTGGTTTGTATAGAGAGGTTACCGAATATGCCGTACTCCATGGAATTAGCCATTTTGTCGTTTTGATGGAACCCGGTCTCGATCGGTTGCTTCGGCATTT
The DNA here is from genome assembly GCA_964346545.1 of uncultured Desulfobacterales bacterium. GTDB lineage: Bacteria > Desulfobacterota > Desulfobacteria > Desulfobacterales > Desulfococcaceae > CAYFVR01. Next base: position 1,598 of record CAYFVR010000156.1, read on the forward strand.
CGCCATTCGATTCCGCCAGGTTGGAGAGCCGATTGATTATGGTGGAATGGTTTATCCGTATCTTTTGAGGGTGAGGGATATGTTGACGGATATGAGGCGCGAAAAACGGTCTGTTTTTCTTTATTTTTTGGAAGGGCTTCCTCCCGCCGCGCGCCGTCAATATGAAGGATGAAGGCGCTTTGGGATGGCGTTCGCGAGTACGTGGCCTTGGGCGGGACTTCGAAGATTCTTTGGCCCGGGGCTTGCTTGGCTCGCGTGACACGGGAAGCCTGGAAATATTCAAGATGAAGGAAGGAGGACGGGAATGAAAAAAGTGTGGATTCCAATGTTGGCGATTTTCCTGGTTTTGGGTTCCGGCATGGCCGCCCTCGGTGCGGAGGTGTTGAAGTTCAGCTTTGACGACTGGTGTCCCTACATCTGCGCGAAGGAGGGACAAATGAACGTGCTGGACCCCGAGGAGCCCGGGTACTACATCGAGGTTCTTCGCGCCATCTACGAACCGGCCGGCTACGAGCCGGATTTTCTTCTGCGACCGTGGGGGCGCGCCATGCAAGAGACGCGCTCGGGTCGGCTGGACGCGCTGCTTTCGCCGGCCAAAAGCGAGGCGCCCGATCTGGTGTTTCCCGAAGAGGAAATCGGGATGTTGGGCTGGTGTTTTTACACCCTTTCGGGCATGGATTGGAACTACGCCGGTCCCGTTTCGCTTTTGGGCATTGCCTTGGGGGTGCTGAAAGGAAATGATTTCGGCCCCGAAGTGCAGCCGCATCTGGAGCGGTACGCCGATGATCCCCAACGGGTACAAATGGTCACCGGCATGGACTGGAAGGAAAAAAACATCCGTCGGCTGCAATTGGGACGGATCGGCGCCTTTCTGGACGAGCCTTCGGCCATTGATCTTTATTTGAAGCGGAACGATCTGGCGGGAGATATCCGGAAGGCGGGCTGTTTGCCGGCCGAAAAAATGTACGTGGCGTTTTCTCCCGAAAACCCAAACGCCGAAAAATTGGCGAATGTCTACGATGCGGGCATTCAAGAACTGCGGGCGTCGGGGCGACTGTCGGAAATCCTTTCTCGTTATGGTCTGGAGGATTGGCGGAAATAGGCCCCCTTTCGGCCCGCCTCTCCGTTTCCTCTTGGTTTCCATGCCTTTATCCTTCCACATTCAACCGACCCGCCCGGGCGGAACCCCGCGCCCGGGCGGCCACCGCGGAGGCGGATCATGACGGAAAAACAGTTTGCGGCCGCCGGCCGACGAAGCCTCGGCTTTCGAATGGGAATCATTCTGGTCATCGTCGCCACCCTGGTGCTGTCTGGCTTTGGGGTTTACCAATACTTTGACCGCCGAAACGACATCACCGAGCAGTTGAATTACATTGCCGAGCTGGCCGCGGAGCGGCTGTCCCTGAATTTGGCCCTTCCCGTCTGGGACGCGGAGTTCGAACGGGCGGAAAAAATCCTGGAATCGGAGATGACCGAGCGCCGAATCCAAGCCATTTTGGTCTTGGGCCGGGATGGTGAGCGCATCCTCGCGGGCAGAAGGCGGAATCCGGAAGGAAAGGTGGTCCCCGTCGACGGCCCAATTTCCAATCCGGATCTCATCCAAAAGCAACGGGAAATCGTCGTGTTCGACGAAAAGCTGGCGACGGTGACGCTTTACGTGACCCAAGAGTTCAAGCGGGAGGCCCTGGCGCGGCTCCTAAAAAAGGAAGTCTGGGGCGTCGTCCTGCTGGACCTCGCCCTTCTGCTGGCCATGATCGTCAGTTTGCGGACGGCGTTGATGCGGCCTTTGAATCGATCCATCGAAAACCTCGGCGACGGGTTCGGCCAGATGACCACCGGGCTGGGCCAGGTCGCGGCAGGCAGCCAGTCCCTTGCCGAAGGGGCCTATGCCCAGGCCAGCTCCATCGCGGAAACCTCGGCCTCTCTGGATGGCCTGGACGGCTTGATTCGGCGCAACCAATCCAGCGCCGCCGGCGCCGACGCCTTGATCCGGGAAGTGGACGCGGCCATCCGCCAAGCCACCGAGGAAATGGAGACCCTGACCGAGTCCATGAACGAAGTGTCCAGCTCGGGCGAGGAAACCTTCCGGATCGTCAAGACCATCGACGAAATCGCTTTTCAGACCAATTTGCTGGCCCTCAACGCGGCGGTGGAGGCGGCCCGGGCGGGAGAGGCCGGGGCGGGCTTCGCCGTGGTGGCCGAGGAGGTTCGAAGCCTGGCCATTCGCTCCGCCGAGGCGGCCCGCAATTCTTCGGAGTTGATCGAGGGCATCGTGCGGAAAATCCGCTCCAGCGCCGAGGGCGTCGGACGCACCGGAACCTCCTTCGGACGGGTGGCCGAGGTGTCCGAAAAGGTGAACGAATTGTTCGTGGCGATTCGGGCCGTCTCCGACGAGCAGGCGCAAGGGATTCGGGAAATCAATCGGGCGGTGGAAGAAATTGACCGGGTCACCCAGCTAAACGCCTCCAACGCCGAGGAATCCGCCGCGGCCACGGAGGAGCTGAATCAGCAGGCCCGGCGCCTCAAGAACACCGTCCAGGAGATCGTTCTCCGGGTTTTGGGGGGTCGTCGGGCGCAAATTGACGGAGGGCGAACCGTTTCCGCGGCCTCCGCGCCGACTCGCTCAACGAAACGCGATGCGGGAACCCGGGGCCGGTTGGTCCGGCCGGAAGACGGACTGGAGATGGATGAGGATTTTTAATCCCGCGATTCGGATCGAACCATCCCCGAAACGGCCTCGCCATCCGTCCCACGGCCCCTGAACCGGCGTCCTCGGAATTTCAAGAATTTTCCTTTTTCTGAATTCATCCCCCCTTTCCCCTTGCCGAATGGTCCTTAATTTGTGCTTATTGGGCTTTTTATGGGCCTTTTTCCCGCCTTGGCGGGGGTTCTTCCGCAATCCAAAACCTGGCGAAAAAAGGAGAGGACATGGCGAGAATGACGAAATGGAATTTAATTCGTGGTACGGGCGGGTTTTGGCTTTTTTTATTGGTCGCGGCGCTGATTGCCTGCGGCGGAGACGGAAGCGTAACCGTTCGCCGGACGCCGGAGGTCGGGGGCGACTGGGATTTCTTTTACATTCGGGACGAGGGCGGCGCGGACATCGGCCCGGAACTGCTGGAAATCCGTCAGGATGGCGAAACGATTGAAATCACCCGCTCTCCGGTGGACGGCCCGCCGGTTTCCGGCTCCGGAACGGCGACGGCGGACGGCGTGACCTTCGACGACGGCCGGATTTCCGCCCGGGGGAATTTGGAGGGAGATTCCTTGTCCGGCACTTGGACCAACGCCGGGGGAGAAACGGGAACCTGGAGCGCGGTGCGGTTGACGGGCCAGGAGCCGGTGGTGCTGATCAACCTGGGGGACAGCCTGGCCAACGGGGTGCAAAGCGCCACCGTCAACGAATTCACCCAGGCGAACGGCTTCGCCCAGGTTTTGGCGGAGCAAATGGACGCCCGGGCCTTCACCATTTGGCGGAATCCGCTGATTACGCCCGAAGGGGCGCGGATTCATCCGGAGTACCTGCCCTTCAACCTGGGCGTGAACGGCTTGGACACCCTGGAATTGCTTTCGGAACGAACCGGAGAAGGGAACCCGTTGCTGGACGCGCTGCTGGCCCCGATTCCCCAATTGGTCGGGGGGCCGGTCTCCCCGCTGGAGGCGGCGGAATATCTGGCCGGGCTCTATCCCGACAAGCGGAAGATCGTCACCCTCTGGATCGGCAACAACGACGTGCTGGGCGCCGTGCTTCGACAGTCCGGAACCCTGCTGAATTCCGAGGCGATCCAGGCTTTTCTGAACGATCCCGCCCAAGGCCATGATTTGTCCGGCGTGACGGCCCGCCTGACGGAGATCGTGGATCGGCTTTCCGCCATCCCTCGGGCCGAAGTGCTGATCGCCAACATCCCGGACGTGAGCCAGGTGGCGTTTCTGCTCACCGCGGACGATCTGGAGCGGCTGGCGGTATTTTCCGGGGCGGAAGTGACCGCGCTGGCCCCCGGCGAAGCGCTGGGATTCGGCCCGTTTCTGAATCCCGCCGCGCCGGACCAAAGCGTGGCGCGGGCCCTGAGCGCCAACAACGCGGTGCTCAACGCGGCGATCCTGGGAACCCGGGCCGTGTCGGAGTCCTTCGTGCTGACGCCGGCGGAAGCCGCGCCGATTCGGGAGCGGGTGGCGGCGCTCAACCAACTGATTGCCGAGCTGGCCCAGCGGCCCAACGTGCATTTGGTGGACGTCAACGGCACGTTGGCGAAATTGGTGGCCGGCGAGATCGCGGTGGCGGGGAACAATCTGACCCGGACTTGGGGCGGCGGGGCGTTCAGCCTGGACGGGATTCACCTGTCCAACACCGGATACGCCTTGGTGGCGAACCGGCATGTGGCGGCGCTGAACGCCGCGATGCCCGATCTGTCCGTGCCGGAACTGAACCTGGCGATGGTCTGGGAGAACGATCCCTACCGCGACCGGGACGGCGACGGCTACGTCTACGGGCCGGAATTCCCGCCGGTGATTGAACCAAGCCTTCTGCCCCTGGCCGACTGCGACGACACCGACCCGGACGTGTGGCCGACCTACATCAGCGGGATGTCGTGTCCCTGATTCGCACAATTCCGCCCCGCTTCCCCCCTGCCGAGCCTCCGCGGAGGCTCGGCTTTTTTTATGGGCATGGTTTGTATCCCCATTTTTCGGTATTTGCCTGCGGCGAATTCCAAAAGGGGGATTCCAAAAAGCGGGCCGAACTTCGCGATCGAACCCGATTCGGGTTCGGGGATGGCAAATCATCCGTTTTCCCGTTTTTCTCCTTTTCGCGGAAGGCGCGGAGACCCATCGAACAATTTTTTGCATAGAGGGACCAAAAATTGTACCCCATGAACGGATAAAAACGGTGATTTTCCAATATTTTTACAATTTTTGTTAACCATTCCCTTGTTTTGGGTGGGGATGGCAATGTCAAGGATCATTTTGAACCCTTAAAATAAAAACTATGATGGTGTGAATCTTGCTTTCCCCATAGAGACGGGTGAGACTCGCCTCTCGGGAAAGGAACATCTTTGAGTTGGCGTGAAATTCAACGGAAACCAGTTGGGGAGGAAAGTATGCGAATACAATTTCTTCAAGGGCAAAGCCTTTTCCGCGAGGGGGTCAAGGCGTTGGGCTTCATCGCCATTTGTTTTTGCCTGGCCTGGCCGGGCAACCTTGCGGCGGCTTCTTCTTTGAAACCCCGGGAAGGGCGCTTGTTTGCGGGCGGATGGGTGGAGGGCGTCGAGTACGTCTCCGGCTCATTTCGGGGAACCACCGACGCCGAAGGGACCTTTCGCTATCGGGAAGGGGACGCCGTGTCGGTTTACCTGGGAAAGCTTTTTCTGGGCGAGGCGACGGCCGCGCCGGTTTTGACGCCCATGGACCTGGTGGGCGCGGAAACGCTTCCCGATCCGGCGGCGACCCATCTTTGCGCCTTTTTGATGACCCTGGATGAAAACGGGGACCATGCGGATGGCATCACGATTCCCAAGTCGGCCGGAAAGACCCTGAAGAACGCCTGGCTGGATTTTCACCAGGACGCGGAGACGTTCGACCGGGAGGCGAAAACCGTGTACGAAAAGGTTTCCCCTGCCCTGAGTGCGGCCTCGGTTTCGGCGGAAGCGGCGCGCGAGGCGCTTCGGGAATCCATTTTGGGGCTGGTGCGAACCGAACGGGATGAATTTGGCGTCTGGCATATTTCCGGGATGGAATATCCCTACGCCGTTCAGGAGGCCATGGGATACGTCACGGCGGAGGATCGGCTCTGGCAGGCCGAGCTTTTTCGCCGGGCGGCTCGGGGGCGTTTATCCGAAATTTTCGGACCCAGCCAGTTGGAAACCGACGTGTTCATGAGGGCCATGGGGTTTTCCGAGGCGGAGCTGATCCGGGCCTTCCTCGATCTGGACCGGAAAACCCGGATTCAGATTTGGGCCTACGTGAACGGCTTCAACCGACGCATTCGCGAGACCCGGGAAAACCCGACGCTTCTCCCTTTTGAATTCATCGCCCTGGAACAGGCCATGGGCGTTTCCACCGCGCCGGAATACTGGACCCCGACCGACGTTCTTTCCTGGGTTTCCGCGTTCCTGCGCTCTTTCGATCCCGAAGGCATCGAATACCACGGTCAGCTCGACAACGCGGCCCTGTTTCAGGAACTTTGGACCAATTTTCCCCACAGCGCCCAGACCATGTTTGACGACCTGCGGTGGCTGAACGATCCGGACGCCTTGACCTACGTGGATCCGACGTTCTCGCCGCCCCGAAGCGAAAAAGCTTCGCCCAACGCCGCCGCGATGGGCGTGGGTGGCCCCGCCGCGGATTTCGGGAAGGCGGCCAAGGCGGTGAGGGGAAAACGCGAGCGAGTGGTGGAAAAGCTCAAAGACATCAACGCCTACGTGAAGATGGGCAGCTATGCCTGGGCGGTGTCGGGCAAGAAGACGACCTCCGGAAACCCGGTGCTTTACTCCGGCCCCCAGATGGGCTTTTCCGTGCCCGCGATCATCACCGAATGCGAAATCAACGCCGGCAACCTGAAGGTGGGCGGAATGGCGCTCCCCGGCGTTCCCGGCATCATGATCGGACGGACGCCCCACCATGCCTGGAGCGCCCAGGTGGGCCATGCTCATACGGTGGATCATTACCTGGAGCCGGTTTCGGCGGCGCGGCTTCATCGGGTGGAAACCATCCGGGTGGCCTGGGGCGCCGACGTTCAGCTTCCCGTCTACCGAACGAAGCGCGGGCCGGTGATCCATCCCTTGCCGTTTTCGCCGGAAACCCATGATCCGGCCGAACCGATCATTTCCTGGAAATATTCTCACTGGGGATACGAGGCTCAAACCATCACGGGACTTCTGGAATTCGCGACCAGTCGGAGCCTGAAGGAATTCCAAGGGGCGGCCGAGCAGCTCGGCGTCGGCATGCACATCTGCTACGTGGATCGGAAAGGAACCGTCGCCTACATGATGACCGGCCGTGAACCGGTTCGGCCACCGGGCGAATACCGGCTGCCCCAGGGCTTTTTTCCGGATGTCCCGCCCGCGGAGTGGGACGCCTCGGCGACGGAGCCGATGGTGACCGACAAGAATCCCCGGTCGGGATATTATTCGGGCTGGAACAACAAGTCCCGTCCCGACTATCCCAACGCGCCCAACAATTTTGAATATTATTTCGGGCCGTTTCACCGAGCCCATGTGGTGGATGACTATCTGGCCTCCCGGCGGCGCCTTTCCTTCGAGGAGCTGCGGGATCTGGCGCTGTACATCTCCGCCACCGATTCCTTCGGAGACGGCGGCAATCCCTGGGCTTTCGCGTCCGATGCGTTTGGCGTGGCGGTTCGGGAAAACCCGAACCCCGAACGAATTATGGCCCTGGAAATGCTGGACGCTTGGGATGGCCATTTCGTTCCCGGCGGCCCGCAAGGCTGGGTGGCCGGCGCGGACTTGGCCGACGAATGGCTGTTGATGAAAACTTGGCTGGAGGAAGCCCTTCGGCTGACCTTCGCGGACGAATTGGGCTCGGAGCGGTTTGCCCAGGAGAACAAAACCTTGCTTTTCAACGTGGTGCTCCACGCGTTGAACGAAGAAGGTTCCGGGATTGCGACCGGTTACGACTGGTTTTCAAATCTTTCCGATCCGGACGCCCCCCAGACGCTGGAGGCCGTCGTCGTCGCGGCCCTGGACCATGCGCTCTCGATTCTGGGCGATCGGCCGTGGGGCGCGGGAGAGCGGCCCTACATTCAATTCGTTCACGACCTTTTGGGGCCGATTCACGCCATTCCGTATTTGTCCCGGTCCACTTACGCGCAATGCGTGGAGATGGGCAAGAAGGGACCGATTCGGGTGGAAAGCATGTTTCCTCTGGGGCCGTCCGGCGACATCCGAATGCGGGTGGACGGATATCCGGAGTTCTCGCCATACTTTTTCAGCATGACGCCGGTGTTTGACTCGTTCGCCCACCGGCCGTTTCCTGTTTGGAAATAGATTTTTTATTTTTTTATCGGAGGGAAAAGCGAATTTTCGCGCCGGGAATGGCCGCCTGGGTCGGCTCCGGCGCGAAATGGCGAAGAAGGCGAAGGCCGGTCCTCGTGGACCGGCCTTTATTTTTTTCCCACCATCTCCCGCGCGTGCTCCAACGTCGCCGGGGTCAGCTCCACGCCGCCGAGCATTCGGGCCAGTTCATTGACCCGTTCTTCGTGGGAGAGCGGGGCGATGTCGGTGCGGGTGCGGCCGTTGACGACGGATTTTTGGATGCGGAAATGGCGGTCGCCGAAGCGGGCGATCTGGGGCAGATGGGTGATGCACAGCACCTGGTGATGGGCGGACAGCGCCGCGATCTTCCGCCCCACGATCTCGGCCGTGCCGCCGCCGATGCCGGCGTCCACCTCGTCGAAGATGACCGTGCCCACGGCGTCGACGGCGGCCAGAATGGCTTTGAGGGCCAGCACCACCCGGGACAGCTCGCCGCCGGAGGCGATTTCCGACAGCGGCTTGAGCGCCTCGCCCACGTTGGGGGCGATCTGGAAGGCGGCCCGGTCGAACCCGGTTTCGGAGACGGCCCGGTCCCCGTCCGTCAGCCAGGGGCTGGTGGCTTCGGTGGCGGGAAGGGGGGAGAGGGCCACCGCGAACCGGCTGTTGGCCATGCGCAGGGAGGCCAGCTCCGACTCCACCTTGCCGCCGAGGGATTCCGCCACTTTGGCGCGTTGGCTGGAAAGTTTTTCCGCCGTTTGCAGCAAATCCTCCCGCGCCCCGTCCAGCTTTGTCTCGGCCGCCGCGATTTCGTCGTCGATGTTTTCCACTTCGGAAAGTCGGCGCTTCACCGACTCCAGGTGCGCCTGGACCGCCGTCAGCGATCCGCCATATTTTTTCTTGAGCTTCTGGAGCGCGACCAGCCGTTCCTCCACCGTCGCCATGCGGCTTTCGTCGGTCTCGATCTGGTCGATGTAGCCGCGAAGGGTTTCCACGACGTCCTCCACCCGGAAGGCGGCGTCGGCCAGCCCCTCCGCCGGCGGCTGTAGAGCGGAATCGACTTCGCCGGCCTTTTCCAGCGCCTTGCGGATTTCCACCATCCGCTCCACCACCGCGCCGGGCGAGGCGTAGAGCGCCTCCACCGCGCCGTGGACCGCCTCGAAGAGCATTTCCCCGTTTTTCAAAATGGTCAGCTCCCGCTCCAGCTCTTCGTCTTCGTTTTCCTGGATGGCGGCGGCCTCGATTTCCGACTGCTGAAAGGAGAGCAGCTCCATCTGCTCGGCCTGGCGTTCCCGGGTGCGGCGGAGCTTTTCCAGGCGAGAGATGAGCGGCTGGACGGCGGCGTGGCGGTCCTTGACCCGGCCGCGAAGGGGCAAGAGGTCGCCGAACTGGTCCAAGATGTCCAGGTGGCCGGATTCGTCCAACAGCCCCTGGTGGGCGTGCTGTCCGGAAATGCTGGCGAGGTTTTCGGTGATTTCGGTGAGGAGGCGGAGGGTGGAGAGTCGGTTGTTGATGTAGATTTTGTGGCGGTTGTTGACGGCGATGATCCGGCGGACGAGCAGCCCTTCGGAAGGGTCCAGCTCGTTTTCGGCCATGATTTTGGCGGCTTCGGCGTCGGGCGGGATGTCGAAAAAGGCTTCCAGCTCGGCGGATTCCGCGCCGGTGCGCACGAAGGCGGCGGTGGCCCGGCTGCCCAAGAGGAGGTTGACGGCGTTGACGAGGATCGACTTGCCCGCCCCGGTCTCGCCGCTGAGGATGGTGAGCCCGTCCTCGAACCCGATGCGCAGGTCGTCGATGATGGCGAAGTTTCGGATGGACAGTTCTCGCAACATGGCGGAAGAGTAGTGCGATCAGGGGGAAAATCAAGGGGGTTG
>CAYFVR010000157.1:0-11436 GCA_964346545.1 uncultured Desulfobacterales bacterium
CCAGGGGCGCGCCGCCAATGTGCCCGAAATCGCCGCCCCATAGGCAGAGCAGCAGAAAAAACCCGGCCGCCAGGAAAAAGGGAATTCGGCTTCTCGACGGGGGCGCCGACGGGGCGGTTTCGGCTTCCGGGATATCGGGGGACATGGACACCCGCGTCGGTCGGCGGGACGGATTCACCGGCCCGGGTGGAGGCCGTGGGCCAACGTCAGAAGTCCCACGAAGAGAAAACCGGCGGCGTAGGCGGCCAGAAACGGGCCGATCAGGTATTTTCCGGCGGAGAGATAGACGTGGAGGGAAAAGGCGCAGTAGAGCCCCAGCCCGATTTCCAGAATGGACAGGGTCGGAACCCCCACCCGGTACCGCTTCACCTCCCGGTCGCCCCGTTTGGGCGTCCGGATGAAGTCGCTTTCCCGTCCCAGCAGCGCCTCGGCCACCGCCCGGCTGTTGGAAAGGGCCAGCCCCACGCCGATGATGACCAGCGCCGGAAGGCAAATCACCCGCAAGGGCCAGTCCCGGTAGGCGGCCCGCTGGCTCACCAGGTACAAGGCGCTCGGCGCCATCATGGAAACCGCCAGAATGGCGGCCAAAACGCCGAAGACCACCGTTCCTGGGCCGACGTTGAGCACCAGCAGGACCGGAAGCGCCAGCAGGCTGAGGGTCAACATCATGGGATGGACGAAATAGTGGGTCATGTGAAAAACGGCCTGCCATTTCCGGAAGGCGGAGACCGGCTGCCGAAAGAGTTGGGGCAACAGTTTCAGGGCGGTCTGGGTGGAACCCTTGGCCCACCGGAACTGCTGGCTTTTGAACGCCGCCACGTCCTCGGGAATTTCGGCGGGGACCACCAAATCGGGCAGAAAAACCGTCCCCCAGCCCGCGAACTGCACCCGGTAGGAGAGGTCCATGTCTTCGGTCAGCGTGTCCCACCGCCAACCGCCGCCGTCCGCGATGGCCTCCCGCCGCCAAATGCCGGCGGTGCCGTTGAAGTTCATGTAGAGCCCGTTCCAGTTGCGGGCCGCCTGCTCCACCATGAAATGGCCGTCGATGCCCACGGACTGCGCCCGGGTGAGCAGGGACCGTCGCCGGTTCAGATGCCCCCAGCGGGCCTGGACGAGGCCCAGCCGGGAATCGGCCAGGAAGAAGGGAACCGTCCGCAGCAGATAATCCGTCGGCGGCACGAAATCGGCGTCGAACACCGCCAGCAGGGTTCCCCGGGCCCGGCGGGTACCGTTGGCCAGGGCCCCGGCCTTGAATCCGGTTCGGTCCTCGCGGCGGACCACCTTCACGTCGTGGTCCCGATCCCGCAGCTCCCGGGCCAGCGCGTCCACCCGCTCCCGGGTTTCGTCGGTGGAATCGTCCAGCACCTGAATTTCGTGCCGACCGGCCGGATAGGCCATGGCGCAGGCGGCCCGAACCGCCCGCTCCACCACGTTCAGCTCGTTGTAGACGGCGATCTGGGTGGTGACCACCGGCGGCTGAACTTCGGGAGAGAAGAGGTCCGGCGCCTCGGCCGCCAAGGCGCGAAAGCGGGCCTCGGCCGCGCGGCGCCGGCGACGGAACAGGAAAATCATCACGTAGCAATTGAGCCCGTAGAGCATCAAGACGCCCGCGGCAAAGAAATAGAGCCCGACAATCAGCGGCGACAACATCTCGTTCATGGAGGAATCCCGAGGGAGGGGTGAATCAAAACCGTGAACGGCGTCCTTTGGCGCGAGAAATTCCAAAACGGTCACCCCTCGCGCGGCGAATCGCCCTTCCTTTCCGGCCCGACGCCAAAGGAAAAGGCCCGGGACCGGGCAATGGGCCGTCCTCGTGCCGTCGGCGGAACGCCCGTATCCTTACAGCGCCGTTCATTCGTCCCGGCGGATGAATCCGGAAACCGATCTTTCGGAAAAAGCCGGGGCCGAAAAAGGCGGGGCGAGAAGGGGGGGCCGGAAGGAATGGCGAAATTCGGGCTCTTCCCGGAAGGGTTTTCCCGCTCGGCATCGTTCTACTTTGGCAAGTTGCTCGGGCATGGGCTTTCTCCCCCTTTTGCAAAGAGGGCCGGGGGGATTTGTAGGACCGGAAGACTCCGTTTCCACTTTTAAAGCGCCAACCTGCCAAAATAGAAATAGTGAAAACGCGCCGGACGGATCGGCCCGCTCGCGCAAGAAGCCGTCGCCCGTCGCCGATGGATCGACGGGCGACGGGCGGGCACGGCTTATTGCCCCCGGTTCAGGGTCAACGAGCCGGCGGCCCGCTCGGCCTCTTCGGCCAGATCGCTGTCGGGGGCCAAGGCCATCACCTTGCGATAGGCGTCCAAGGCGGCCTCGTCGTTGGCCGCCGCCGCGTAGGCTCGAGCCAGGTCCATGTACAGGTCGGGAAACCGGGGCGCCAGATCGGCCGTCTTTTCCAGCGTTTGGATGGCCTGGGGTATCCGCCCCATGGCCAGATAGGTGCGCCCCAGTCCCCGAAGGGCGATGACGTAGCGGGGCTGGAGGTCCAGGGCTTCCTTGTAGTGGCGCTCGGCGGCCGGATAATCCTTCTTCTGAAAATAGGCGAAGCCCAGATTGGTGAGCGGAAAGTGCGGCGTGGCGTAGAGCAGATCCTGGGTAAGCCGGGACAGGTTGGCGATGGCGGCGTCCCAGTCGCCCTTGGCCAGATAGGCGGTGCCGAGGTTGTTCCGGGCCGGGGCGTAGTCCGGGTCCGCCTGAATCGCTTTTTTGAAATGGCGGATGGCCAGGTCGTGCCGCTCCTTGGCCAGATAGGTCAGCCCCAGATTGTTTTGGAGATAGGGATCGTCGGGGGTCAACTCCTGGGCCCGCAGCAACTCTTTCAGGGCCGCCGTATACTTTCCTTCCTGCATAAACGCCTCGCCCAGGTTGCGGGAGGCTTCGCCCTGGCGGATGCGGATCTGCTTGTCGGCGGCGCAGCCGACCGTCAGCAGCCCCAACAAAAGCGCCAGAAACGGCGCGAACATCTTCTTTTTCATAAATTTTTCCCAAAATTCGGGTCCATCGAAACGGCGGGAGAGGACCGGAGAAAGGACCGAAGGAACGATTCGGAAAAAAGGTCAGGCGGCGCGGATGGCATCGACGACCCGAAGCGTGTCGCGGGTCCGGGCCACGTCGTGGACCCGGACGATTTCCACGCCGGCCAGCGCGGCCGCCGAAACCGCGGCCTGGCTTCCGGTTTCCACCGGCGGGCCGTCCGGGGCCGGCTCGGGACCGTCGGCCTCGCGGAGCAGATGACGGATAAACGCCTTGCGGGAGGCCCCGATCAGCAGCGGCGCCTTCAGCTCGTCGAAGGCGTCCAGCCGCCGAAGGATCGACAAGTTGTGGGCGAAAGTTTTGCCGAAGCCGATGCCCGGGTCCAAAATCACCCGGCCCGAATCGACCCCCGCCGCCTCGGCCCGGGAACGCGCGCCCGCCAGAAAGGTCCGGATTTCGCCGATCAAATCGGCGTATTCCGGATTTTTCTGCATGGTCTTGGGCGTGCCCTTCATGTGCATGAGGATGACCGGGACGCCCCGGCGGCCGACCAGGGACAACAGTTCGGGGTCCATCCGGCCGGCGGAGACGTCGTTGACGATGGCGGCCCCGGCGTCCAGCGCCGCTTCCGCCACCGCCGCCTTGACGGTGTCCACCGAGATGGGCGTCCGAACCCGCGCGGCCAAGGCCCGAATGACGGGAACCACCCGCCGAATTTCCTCCTCGACCGAAACCGGATCGGAAAAGGGGCGGGTGGACTCTCCGCCCACGTCCAGAATGTCGGCTCCTTCCTCGGCCAGCCGCGCGCCATGGGCGGCGGCGACTTCCGGATCGAAAAACTTTCCGCCGTCGGAGAAGGAATCGGGCGTTACGTTGACGATCCCCATGATCCGAGTCCGCCCCCCCAGCACCAGCCGATGGTCGCCCCACGTCAGGGTAAAAGCCGGCATGGTTCAGTCCCGGGGTTCCTCTTCGGCGGCTTCCGCGCCGTCTTCGTTCCCGGAATCGACGGTTTCGGCCTCCGGCGTCGCCCCGGTCGCGGCCTCTTCCCGGGCGGGGGCGGTTTCCTTGGTCTTCAGCGCTTCCTCCCCGGCCGGGGTATCGGGCTTGGCCTTGAGAGCCTCTTCGGATTCCTCGGGTTCTTCCGGATGGTGGGAGGGCAGCCGGATTCCGGGCCGCATGGAGAGGATCAACTGATCCAGTTCTGGTCCCATCACCGTTTCTTTTTCCAAAAGCAGCTCCGCCAGCTTGTGCAGGATGTCCATGTTTTCTTCCAGCACGCCTCGAGCCCGCGCATAGGCGCCCTGGATCAATTCGGCGATTTCCTGATCGATCAGCTCGGCGGTGTGATCGGAATACTCCCGGGACTGGGCGATTTCCCGGCCCAGAAAAACGTGCTCGTCGTTTTTGGCGTAGGAGAGCGGCCCCAGTTTTTCGCTCATGCCCCAGGACCGCACCATGCTCTGGGCGATTCCCGTGGCCTGCTTGATGTCGTTGGAGGCGCCGGTGCTGATCCGATTGAAAACCAGCTCCTCGGCCGCCCGTCCGCCGAAGGCCACGGCCAGCTCGCTTTCCAGCTGATCCTTGTATTTAAAATCCCGCTCCTCCGGCAAAAACCAGGTCAGGCCCGCGGCCCGGCCCCGGGGAATGATGGTGATTTTGTTGACGGAATAGGTTTCCGGCAGAAAGCGGGCCGCCAGGGCGTGGCCGCCCTCGTGGTAGGCGGTGACCTTTTTATCTTCATCTTTGATCACCTTGGACTTGCGCTCCAGGCCCATGTAGACCTTGTCCTTGGCGTCCTCGAAATCGATCATCTCGATCCGGTCCTTGTTCCGCTTGGCCGCGTACAGGGCCGCCTCGTTGACCAGGTTTTCGAGATCCGCGCCGGAAAATCCCGGCGTTCCCTTGGCCAAAAGCAACGGGTCCACGTCGGGGCTCACCGGCGTATGCTTCATGTGGACGCGCAGGATTTTCTCCCGGCCGGCCACGTCGGGCAACGACACCACCACCTGCCGGTCGAAACGGCCGGGCCGCATGAGGGCCGGGTCCAGCACGTCGGGCCGGTTGGTGGCGGCCACCAGGATCACGCCCTCGTTGGATTCGAAGCCGTCCATTTCCACCAGAAGCTGGTTCAGCGTCTGCTCCCGCTCGTCGTGGCCGCCGCCCAGCCCCGCGCCCCGGTGTCGGCCCACGGCGTCGATCTCGTCGATGAAGATGATGCAGGGGGCGTTTTTCTTGCCCTGAAGGAAAAGGTCCCGCACCCGGGAGGCGCCCACGCCCACGAACATTTCCACGAAGTCGGAGCCGCTGATGCTGAAAAACGGCACCCCGGCCTCGCCGGCGATGGCCCGGCCCAACAATGTCTTTCCGGTGCCCGGGGGGCCCATCAGCAGCACGCCCTTGGGGATGCGCCCGCCCAGTCGGGTGAATTTTTTGGGGTCCTTGAGGAACTCGACGATCTCCCACAACTCTTCCTTGGCTTCGTCGATGCCGGCCACGTCCTCGAAGGTGACCTTCTCCGACTGGTCCGAGTTTAGCCGCGCCCGGCTTTTGCCGAAGGACATGGCCTTGCCGCCCCCCGACTGCATCTGGCGCATGAAAAAAATCCAGACGCCGATGAGCACGATCATGGGAAACCAGGAAATGAGCACCGACATGTACCAGGGATTTTCGGCGGGCGGTTTGGCCTTGATGGCCACGTTTTTCTGTTCCAGCCGCCGGATCAGGTCGTTGTCCTGGGGGGCGTACACCTTGAAAGACGTCCGGGTGGCGTCCCGGGCGGTGATTTCCTGCCCCTGGATGATCACCTCTTCCACCTCCCCCTTGTCGACCATTTGGAGAAATTCCGAATAGCCGAGACTGGTTTCGGCGACGTTCTGCTGATTGAAGAGATTATACAGCATGATCATCATCAGCGTGATGACCAGCCAAAGGGCCAGGTTCTTGTAAAACGGATTCAAGAAACTACCTCCTGAGAAAAAATGAGAATTATGGCGTTATGGTAAGCACCGCGGCCCGTCAAACAAGGAAAAATTCCGCTTTCAGCGCCGATTCCGCGGAGGCGGCGAGTTTGACGGCCTCGTCGATCCGTCGGCCGGCCACCCAAATGATCCGATTCCCGCTCAGGAGGACGGGGCAGCGGGGTCGATCCGGCAGCGGGACTTTTTGCTTGATCAGAAAATCGGAAACCGTCTGGCTTCCGGACATGCCCAAAGGCGTGAACCGATCGCCCGGTCGGGCGTTGCGGACGATGACGGGAAAGCGAACGTGACTCATATCAAAAAAAGCCACGTTTTGTCCAGCGCGACGGATTTCCGCCTCCGACGGCCGGGCGACGCGGCGCAACAAAAGCCGGGCGCCGATTTCGGGCAGCTCCAGCGCGCCGGGGCCGTCCATTGCGTGGGCGTATTGCGGCTGGATTTCTCGCGCATTCCGAAGCGGTTGGTCCATCCGCCGAATGCGAAGTTCTCCGCCGGTTCGGACCACCCGCAGGCGGCCGGGCAGATCCAGCCGCCGATGACGCCGATCCGCGTCCAGCAAGGCCAGAATCGCCTCCACGTGATCCCGGGAAATCCGCCGAAGATGGCCCCGCACCCGTTTCGCCGCCCGGCGAATCACCCGGCGGCGGGCGGCGACGGGCAACTCTCCCAGCGCGGAAATCGAGAGAATCGCCTCTTTTTCCGCCGAACGAAGGAGGCAGCGGGCGGCCAGATCGTCGGTCAGGCCGGACAGCCATTCCTCCTCGTCCCGCCGGATTTGGGCGTATCGGTTCAGGGCCGCCACCGCGGCCGGGTTGAATTCTTCCCGAAGCAGCGGAAGCAGCCGGCTTCGAATCCGGTTTCGGGGAAAGCGGATATCGGCGTTGGAGGCGTCGGCGACCCAGGGGATGCTTTCCGCCCGGAGGAACGCCTCGATCTCCGCCCGGGTCGCCGAAAGAAGCGGGCGGATGATCCCGTCCTCCCGGACGGGAGCCATGCCGGCGGTTCCGGCGGGTCCGCTCCCCTGAATCAGCCGCATCAGCACCAGCTCGGCATTGTCGTCCGCGTGGTGGCCAAGGGCCAATCGATCGTACCCGTGGGTCCGCATCGCCTTGAAAAGAAACCCCAGTCGAGCCTTTCGCGCGGCCTCCTCGGGGGAAAGCCTCTCTTCTCGGCGAATCGCATCGACGTCTCGGCGGCCGCCGTGGAACGGGAGGCCGCGGCGCCGGGCCAGGGCGGCGGCGAAATCGGCATCCCGGTCGGAATCCGCGCCGCGCAGGCCGTGATTCAAATGGGCCACGCCCAATGAAATGGAATGGTCGGAAGCCAGCCGAAGAAGAAGGTGAAGGAGGGCCACCGAATCGGGGCCGCCGGAGACGGCGACCAGCACCCGGTCGCCGGAGGTCAGCATGGAGTGGCGGGAAATGGCGCGACGGACGATCCGGAGAAGCTTATCCGTCGAGTCGTTCGGCGATGGCGACATGGACCCGTTCCGCGTGTCCCCGGTCCCAGTAGCCGATGTATCCGGAGCGGACGGCGACTTCGGTTTGATTGGGCGCGCTTCGGCGGACGGCGACGGTCACCGGCTTGCCGTTGTAGGCCTCCCCCTTCAGCGTCGCGCCGAGGCCGCGCCGGCTGGTTTCGTGGACGGGAATTTCCAGGGATTGAAGCGCCCCGTTGACCGCCTCCAGGGTCCGATCGTACTCGGTCTGGTACACGCGGATCAGGTCGCCCTCCATCCAAGCGTAGACGCCGGCCCCGGCCGCCGCGCCCACGACCGCCGCGGCGCAACCGGAGCAGAGCAAGACGACCGCCAGAAGGCCCGCGAGTCCCAAGTCCCGGAACCGGACTTTTTCGCGGCGCGTTTCGTTGAATTTCCGATGGATTATCATATTTTATGCTCTTATGCCAGGCCGTTCGAGATGTCAACCGCAATCGACCCCGGCGCGGGAGATTTGCGGTTTCGCCGCGGAAACGGAGCCTTTCCGTCGACAAAATCCCCCGGTCTCCTTGGAAAAGGGCGGAAAAAGTTCAAAAGCCCACGGGCCTTCCCGTTCGCAAAAATCCCTCCCGACCCCGTAATAAGGTGGATAAAGCGGCCCGCCAAGGCGGCGGTAAAGACGCCTTCAAAATTATTCTTGAAAATTCGGCGAGATTCGATATACTCTTCGGTTGGTTGTGCTAGGCGGGGAGTTAGCGGTGCCCTGTACCCGAAATCCGCTTTATGCGGGGCTGAATCCCCCCTAAAGGAACTTGGCCCAGAGGCCGTTCGTTCTGCCCGGCCGCCGCGTAACAGACGCTCGTGAACTTTGTCAGGCCCGGAAGGGAGCAGCAATAAGCGAAGTCGGCTGTGTCGCGGATCGATCCCGGTCAGTTTACGGATGGCCGAAGGGTTGGTTTCGATAGGGGGTGCACAACCATCTTTTCCCTCCTTTTTCTCATTCCTTTTTTCCGGTTTGGCGGCAATACCGTTCACTTTGGGATTTCCAAAAGACGAATGTGCCGGATTGTCCGAGGGCGAATGCAATTCGCCCCTACAAATTTTCGCCAAAATGAACGGTATTGGGTTTGGCGGCGCCTTGCCAAAATTGGGTTTTGGTTGGGGCGCCTCGGCCCTGCCCTTTGGCCACCAGCGCGGACGTTCACGGACGCGGTTCCTTTCATTCCCGTTTTTTCCAATCCAGTCGCCCCCAGCCCGTGCTTCTTCCGCGGGGCGCCGCCCACGGACGGTTACGGGCGGGGCTTCCGATGGGAAGCTCGGCCGTTGCCGTTATGCCGGGTTTGCGCTATTCTGGCCGTATGGATCTTTTTGAATATCAGGCCGAGCAAGAGACGGGGCCGTTCCAGCCCCTGGCGGAACGGATGCGTCCGAAGCATCTGGACGATTTCGTGGGCCATCGGGAGGCGATCGGCGTCGGAACGCTGATCCGGCGGGCGGTGGAAAAGGATCAACTCTTTTCCATGATCCTGTGGGGACCGCCCGGCTGCGGAAAGACCACCTTGGCGGGGATCGTCGCGGCGGAAACCCGGTCCCACTTCGTCCAGTTTTCGGCGGTGCTTTCCGGGGTCAAGGAAATCCGGGCGGTGATCGAAACCGCCAAGGAGCAGCGAAATCTGCACGGGCGGCGGACGCTGCTTTTCGTGGACGAAATCCACCGCTTCAACAAGGCCCAGCAGGACGCCTTTCTCCATCATGTGGAAAGCGGCCTCATCACCCTGATCGGCGCGACCACGGAGAATCCGTCCTTCGAAGTCATCGCCCCGCTGCTCTCCCGTTGCCGGGTCATTTCCCTGTCCGCCCTGACGGAAGAAGACCTTGGGGCGATTTTGGACCGGGCCTTGGCCGACCCCGAGAACGGGCTGGGCGACCGGGGGTTCCGGCTGGCGGCGGATGCGCGGACCCATCTGGTCCGCATGGCCGACGGCGACGCCCGGGCGGCCCTGGGCGGGCTGGAGGCGGCCGCCGCCCTGACCGGGGCGAAAGGCCGAGCGGAGATCTCCCTGCCCGACGCCGAAGCGGCGGTCCAACGGGCGGCGTTGCGATACGACAAGGCGGGGGAGGAACATTTCAACCTGATCTCCGCCTTCCACAAAAGCCTGCGGGGTTCGGACCCCGACGCGGCGCTCTATTGGCTGGCCCGAATGCTGGCCGGCGGCGAGGACCCGCTCTACATGGGCCGACGGATGGTCCGCTTCGCCTCCGAGGACGTGGGAAACGCCGCGCCCTACGCGCTGCGCATGGCCCTGGACGCCGTGGAAACCTTTCGAATGCTCGGCAGCCCCGAAGGCGAACTGGCCCTGGCCCACGCGGCGGTCTATCTGGCCACCGCGCCCAAAAGCAACGCGGTCTACAAAGCCTTCGGCGCGGTCCGGAAAACCGTGGCGGAAACCGGCGCCTTGCCCGTCCCCCTCCACATCCGCAACGCGCCCACCGGCCTCATGAAATCCATGGGATACGGCAAGGAGTACCGCTACGCCCACGATTACGAAGACGGCTACGTTCCCCAAGAATACCTGCCGGAATCCCTGAGCGGCGCCCGGTTTTACGAACCCACGAACCGGGGCCACGAACGGAAGATTCGGGAGCGGTTGGCGCGGTGGCGGGAGATGATGAAGGCTCAGGCCAATTTGACGAAGCGGTAGCTTCCAATTCATCGCGTTTTTCTCCCCCGCTTGCCCACGCGCCCATCCATCTTATCCTTTCGGACGAAGCGCCTTTCTCATCGCCTTCCGCAGAAAGGAATGCCATGGACGCGACCGACCCCGCCGACGCCCGTCCGGACGACGACGCCGCTCCCCCCGATTCCGTTCCCCATCCCTCCTTTGCCGAAGCGTTCAAATTCTGGCTGAAGCTCGGCTTCATCAGCTTCGGCGGGCCGGCGGGGCAGATCGGAATCATGCACCAGGAGCTGGTGGAGCGGCGGCGGTGGATCGGCGACGACCGGTTTCTCGGCGCGCTGAACTACTGCATGTTGCTGCCCGGTCCCGAGGCCCAGCAGCTGGCCACCTACATCGGCTGGCTGCTTCACCGGACACCCGGCGGGCTCGTGGCGGGCGGGCTGTTCGTGCTGCCTTCCGCTTTTCTTCTGTTCGCCTTGAGCTACGTCTACGCGGCCTTCGGCGAACTCCGTCCGGTGGAGGCGGTCTTCCGGGGGCTGGAAGCGGCGGTGCTGGCCATCGTTTGCGCGGCCTTGCTCCGGATGGCCAAAAACACGCTCACCCGATGGCCGTTCGTGGTCGTCGCGGGGGCGGCTTTCGTGGGCCTTTTCGTTTTCGAAACGCCGTTCCCGGTCATCATACTCGGCGCCGGGTTGTGGGGCTTCGTTGGATATCTGATCGCGCCCGACCTCTTCCAGCGCCCCCGAAGCGGCGAATTGGGCGAAATCGACGCCGGTTCGGTCATTCTCTGCCCCAATCCGGAGGATTGCCACATTACGCCGTCGGCCCGTCGAAGCCTGACGGTGCTGGCGGTCTGCCTGCTCCTTTGGTTCGTGCCCGCCGCCGCGCTTTGGATTGGGGCGCGGGAAACCGTCTTTTTCCCCGAGGCGATGTTTTTCACCAAAGCCGCGTTCCTGACTTTCGGCGGGGCATACGCCGTGCTGGCCTACATGGCCCAGGCCGCCGTGGAACATTACGGCTGGCTGACCGCCGGCGCCATGATGGACGGTCTCGGCCTGGCGGAAACCACGCCCGGGCCGCTGATCATGGTGGTTCAGTTCGTGGGATTCATGGGCGGCTGGAACCTTTCGGGGGAGCTGAATCCGCCGCTCGCCGGCCTGTTCGGCTCCGCCGTGGCGACCTACTTCACTTTTCTGCCCTGCTTTCTATTCATTTTCCTGGGCGCGCCCTACATCGAAAGACTCCGGTCGGAAAAACGGCTGGAGGCGGCGCTTTCCGGAATCACCGCCGCCGTGGTGGGCGTCATGCTCAACCTCGCCGTCTGGTTCGGCCGCCAGGCGCTGATCCTTGGACCCGGCCAAGTGGACCT
>CAYFVR010000158.1:0-11422 GCA_964346545.1 uncultured Desulfobacterales bacterium
GGCCCGGGGCACGTCCAGCTTTTGGATGATTTCCTCGATGACGACGTATTCGTCACGCTCCGCCATGATGATGAGACTGTTGGTCGGCTTGTCCGCGGTGATTTTGACCGACTCCGAAACGATCGGATCGGTCTTTTTTCCGCCTTCCTGGGCCGCCGCCTGCCGGCCGGAGAGGGATTGCAGCGTTTCGGCCAGCTCCTCCGCGGTGGCGTGCTCCAGGTAATAGACGTGGATTTTCTCCTTGCCCCGGGGGATTTCCGTGTCCAGCCGCTGGACCAGCTCCCGGATCTTGTCCGTGTCGTCTTCGCTGGCCACGATGATCAGGCTGTTGGTCCGTTCGTCGGCGACGAATTTGGCCGGGCTTTCCACGGTGGGCGCCGCGGTCTGCCCCTGGGCGCCCTTGGCCTGCCGGGTTTGCTGGAACACGGAATCGAGAAGCCGGACCATCTCGGCCGCGTCTCCGTTTTCAAGCGGGACCACCGTGATTTCGCGTCCGATTCCGGGCACGTCGATGACGTTGAGGATGCCCATCAGCCGCTTGATGTTGGAATAGACGTCGGTGATGATCAGCATGTTGGTGGGCGGATAGGCCAGCACCACGCTGCTTTTGGACACCAGCGGCGCGAAGAGCCGCTTGAGTTCGTCGGGGTCGGCGTACCGGAGGGGCATGAGCTGGGTGACGATTTTGTCGCTGGGGGAGAGGGCCTCTTCCTGCAGCAGGGTTTCGATGTTTTTGGTCCGGGCGTCCGGGGCGGGCACCACCTTGGTCACCTCGCCGGACTGGACGGTGGTGAAGCCGTGGACCTCCAGCACCGACTCGAAGACCCGGTAGGCCTCGTCCACGGATATTTTGGACGGCGAGATGATGGTGACCTTGCCCTGCACCCGCCGGTCCACGATGAAGTTCCGCTGGGTCAGTTCGCTGATGAATTTGATGAAGACGTTGATGTCCACGTCGTTGAAGTCGATGGAGACGTAGCGCTCGGCCCCGTTGGCGTCCTCGTTCTGGGCGTGGACGGGAGCGGAAATCAGGGCGGTCAGGAGAAAAAGCGAAACCGCCGCGACCAGGGATTTTCGAGTCAAAAGGGACCGGATATCGGTTAGAGCTGGCATATCGGGTCGAATGCCTCCTTTCGCGGGGCGGCCGTTATTCGATGGCATACTGAAGGGTCTGGGTCTGGCCCCGCCGCCGGATCTGGAGGTTCAGGTTGGAGGCCGACTTGAGGCTGTTGTAAAATTTCAGGGCATCGTCTACCGATTGGATGGGTTGTCCGTCAACCCCGGTGATGATGTCGCCGCTGCGCAGTCCCAGGCGCGTGAAGACGGAATCCCGCCGGACCCGGGAGAGGGTAAGCCCGTCGGGCTTGCCGTTGCGGAAGTGCGGCCGGATCCGGGCCTGGCGCATGAGGCTGTTGACGTTGTCCATGGCCGATTCCACTTCGGATCGGCTCAGGTTTACCTGTTGGGGACTGTCGCCGTCGTTCCCTTGGAAGGGCGTGGAGGGCGCCTGGGCGGGCACGGCGCGGGTCGCCACGGAACGGCTTCGGTCCGGCGCTTCGGCCATTCGAAGCACTTCGTCCTGGCCGTTCACCGTCAGAATCACCTGTTCGCGCAGAATCTCCTTGACTTTGGCGCCTTCCAGAGTGTCGCCAATCCGGAAAAGGTTCTGCTCCCGTTTGCGCGGCTCCTCGATGACCGCGTAGGTTCGATCCCCGTCCCCGGTGACCGTGCCCCAGAGCTTGAGTTGCAGACGGGTTTCCTGGAGGGCTTCCGCCGGCTGGGTTTCCGGCTCCGGTTCGGCGGCGGCCGGCGGCGCGGTGGCGTCGCCGGTCTGAAACAGGTTGCGGTCCTCGATGGCGGCGTAGTGGGAAAGCGGCCGGACGGCGGTTTCCGCCGGCCGCTCGACGGCCGGCGGTCCCGTCCGAAACGTTTCTCCGGCTTCCATCCGGGCCGTTACGGTTTTGTAGAAGGCGGTGACGCCGAGGTAGACCGCGGCGGTCAGAAACAAAAGATTCAGCGCCGGAGCGGCGTATCGCAGGCCGAACATGGGCGGGCTCCTCAGTTGAGGGAAAATCGGGGGGATGCCAGCGGCCCCCGGATGGCGAAGGGAATCGGGCCCCGCCTCTGACGGAGCAGCATGGCCGCCCCGTCGCCCAGGCTGGCGAGAAGGGCGGGATGGGGCCGCAGTTCACCGGTCAGATCGAGGCTGCTGGATTCCAGCGGCCGGCTCAAGGTCAGCGTCCCGGAGAGGCTGCCGCCCACCTGGTTGCCGGAGAGGGTGCATTCGGTCAGGGTCAGGGTGCGGTCGCCGGTCAGGGAGAGGCGGGCGTCGATGCGCGTGAAGGACAGCTCCGGGATGTTGAACATCGGCTCGGCGAACGCCACCCCGCCGTCGCGAACCGTCAGGGTCGCCTCGCCGTCCCCGGCCTCGTAGGTCAGCTTTCCGTCCAGCAACCCGGTCACGACGTGGGGCGAAATTTGCTGGAGAAACGGCAGGCCGGAGAGATCCAGATTGGCCAGTTCCGCCTCGGCGGCTTCGGGAACCGTCCCGTTTTCCGTTCGGACCAGGGTCAGCTCTCCCGCCACGCGGCCGCCCAGCCCCCGGGCGTCCACATCCGTTCGGGGCCGGTCGCCCAGCAGCGAAAGCAGGGACGGGGTCAGCCGGAGCCGGTCCAGCCGCACCAGCGGCCCGTCGGCCCGGACAAGGCCCACCGGTTCCATCACCAGCCCGGGGGGCAGGGCGGGACGCAATTCCCCGACGACCAGTTCGGCGCCCGGCGCGGCTCGGGCCACCCGATCCGCCAGAAATTGTTCCACCGCGTCGGCGGGAAACCGGACGTAGAGCAACGCGCCGGTCAGCGCCAAAGCGTAGAGGGCGTAAAACGCCCAGGATTTACGCATGATTATGGACGTTTCCCTCAGGTTTCATAGGTTTCCACCTGAAGAATGACGTCGATCACCCCCTTGTCGCCCTTCCGGGTGATGGACATCCGCCGCACGAAGACCATTTTGTCGGCGTTTTCCACCTCCACGCGGTGAAGGTAGGGGGTCAGCTGCTTCAGGTTGATGCCCTCCAGCTTCAGCTCCACCTTGGACACCGTGTAGGGGCTGTCCGGCTCCCGGGATTTGGAGGGCTTCATGTAGGCGATATGATTTTTGATGTCGGCCTGGCCGGCCAGCTCGTCCAGAAAAGAGAAGAGGCTGAAATTTCCGGGTCGCCGGGCAAACTGCCGGGCGAAAACCTCGGCCCGGACCTTGCGGGCGGCGTATTCCGTTTCCATCTCCCGCATTTCCGCCAGCGCGGCCGACTGGGCGGCCAGGGTGCGCCGCAGCCGGTCCCGCCAGTCCAGAAAGGGCGTCACGGCGAACTGGACCACCACGAACAGCAGAACGAAGGCCGCGCAGACCATCAGCGCGTATCGTTCCCGCTTGGCGAGTCGGCTCCAGAACTTATTCATAGATCGGCTTTCATTTTGAACCGGATGCGGTTGGTGTTTCCGTCCTTGGCGGTGGAGACGATGGTGACCCGCCGGAAGGGATCCGATCCGCCGAGCCGGTTTTGAATCTCGTCCACCGAATTGAAGGTGTCGGTATTTCCGGAAATCAGCACGTTTTCCGGCGTGACGACGGTGCGGGTCAGCACCACGTCCACCGAATCGGGGATCCGGGCGCTGACGAGGTTGAGGATTTCGATGGTCCGGGACCCGGCGCCGTCGGAGGAGACCGGCAGCGGGCTTTTCAAGCCTTCCATGGCCACCCGCATCTGGTGAAGCGGATCCACGATTCGTTGCACGTCCGGAAAGGTGGAACGGAAAATCTGGTGGATCTGGGCCTCGACGCGGTCGAGCCGCTTTTGGAGGGAGAAGGTGTCCAGGTAGAGATGGAGACCCATGAGGGCCAGGATGATCGTCAGAAAGATTCCGGCGGTCCAGAAGGTCCGCCGATGGGCCGACCAGTCCCGCCGGCTGGCGAACGCCCCCCGCCGCAGGTTGAGGCCGTTCCGGCCGTCGATTTCCACCAGCGCCAGCGCCAGCGCGCCGTTCATGTCCGGCGGCGACCAGGCCACTCCCTCATCCGCCCCGATCCGCCCCTGGCCCTCTCCCATGAGGTCCAGCGGTTGAACCGGCCAGGGCAAGGTCTCGGACAAGGCCGAAACCAGGGCGCCGGGATCGCCGACCATCCCCGCCCCGGTGAGGAACAGGACGGCGGGGGATCGATCCGCGAGAATGGGATCGCCGTAGGCGGTCAGGGTTTGCCGGACGAACCGGGCCAGCGCGGCCGCCGACACCGGCCGTCCGGGGCGGAGCGGAAGCGCCCGGGCCAGCCGCACGTCCCCGCCGAGGACCAGAAACAGCGTGGCCGCCTCGACCCCCACGTCCATCACGAGCACCGGCGCTCCGTCGGCCTCCGTCCCGGCGACCTTGGCGCAAAGGGCGGCCGAATAGCCGCCGGCGGTGACCCGGTACGGGTCCACTCCGGCCGATTCGAGGGCGGCCAGATACTCGGCCAGCCGATCCTTTTCCACCGCGAGGGCGAAGATGTCCGTGCCGTTTTCCCCGTTTCCGCCCACCGGATGAAAATCCAGCACCAGATCGTCCACCGGATAGGGAAGGGTGGGTTCGATTTCAAAGGGGAGGATCTGGCCGATTTTCCGGGGGTTGGAAAACGGAACGGTCAGGTTCCGGTAGGAGATGTTTCCCGGCGGAAAGGCGGTGACGCAAAGGGCGTCGCTCAGGTCGATCCGTTTTCGGAGCTGGTCCAGGGCGTCGCGAAGTCCTTCGCCGTTGGCGCCGGCGGCCATGGGCACCGTCGCGGCGGTTTCCACCGTCCGTTCCCGAAGTCCGCCGCGCAGCACCACGGCGGCCACGCCGTCCGGTCGAATGTCGAGTCCTACGATTTTTCGGTTCATTGTTCCTTCACCCGCCAATTCAGTACGTTGCAGGTCCACTTGCCCGACTTGGCCTGTTCCCGCCGAAGGATCGTCTCCACCGTCTGCTCGACCCCGTCGAGTTCGGCGGTGGAGGTCACGCGGAAAACGTCGCTGGAGAGCGTGATCAGGTTGGCGTCGATGGTCAGGTCGCCGGGCACGTCGGGCGCGTTTTTGTACCAGTTCGGGCTGGAGAGGTCGTGGATGAATTCGCCGTCCTCGGTTTCGTTGCGGTATTCGAAGACCGAGAGGGCGTATTCCGGATTTTCCGAGGGCATCAGAGCGATGAGAACGGGGAGCGGCGCCGTGTTGATGTTGATTTTTCCGTCAAAGGCAAAGTTCCGGCGTTCGACCCGCCGATTGGCGCGTTCCATGCCGTGAACCGTTACGAAATCGGCCAGGCCGCCGGCTTCGGCGCCCATTCCGTGAAACAGTTCCGGGGTAATGCCCTTCACCCGGGTCAACTCTCCGATGTGAACGAAGGGGCCGTCGTTGGGCGAATAGGGCGGTTCCAGCCCCTCGTAATATTCCGCCTCGGCTCCCGTGAGGCCCGTGGTGGCGCCGTCGTCCCGGGAATCGAGCCAGTCTTTCAGGGAATTGACGATTGCGGCCGGCTCGGTTTCCTCGCCGAGCGGTTCCCCGCCCGTTTCCTCCAGTCGGTTCTGGAGTTCCTCGATGACCAGCGGCATGAACCGGTCCCACATGATTTTCTGGGGCAAATTGAAATTCCGGCCTTCGGGAAAATCGACCAAGGCGTTGACCTGAATCTTTCCCCGCTCGTCCCGAATGTCCACGGTTAGCTTGCCCCGGGGAAACGGAAAGGCCGACACCACTTCCGCCACCTTTTCGGGCCGGGCCCAGTCTTCCTGCACCGAGTCGATGGCGTTCTGGCCCTTGTCCCGAACCAGCATGGCCATGGCGGCGTGAACGCCGGCGGCGGCCATTTCGGAAAGCGTCAGCCGGTCCCGGGCCAGGGCCGCCGTTTCCACCGAAAGGCGGACTTGGCGGTTGAGTTCCAGTCCTCCGGCGATGAGCAGGGTGACCACCGAAAGCGTGACCAGAAGCGCCATGCCCCGGGGGTTTCGGCCGGGTTCGCCGAAGCGGTTCGTCCCGCCTCCGCCGAGGCCGCCAAGGGGGATGGACGCCCCCTCCGGACGCCTCCCGACGGAATCCCCGGAATTCATGGCGCCGCTCGGCGCGGATTTCGGGGCGATTTTTTGGAAAGAACTATTCAACGGCGTCTCTGTAAACGGGAATTTCTATCACAGTTTCAAAGAAAAGGGAAACATTCTCATCGCCCAGCTCCAGGGTCACCGCCGCGGCCCGGGGCGTGGCCCGTTTCTGTTCCGTCGCTTCGGAATCCCAGGATTCGTGTTCCTCGCCCTCGGCGTCCAGCAAAACCATCTCCAGGGACCGCACCCCTTCGCAAAGCACCGGATCGGTTTCCCGCGCCTCGAAGTTTTCGGGGTAGGGCGGCAGCCGGTCCCCCCGCTTCAGCACCCGGGATTCCTCCGCCTCGCCAAAGGTTCCCTCGGATTCCACGTAGTAGACGATTTCGGCGATGCCGGTCCGCCGGTCGGCCCCCATGGGCAGATGGGCGAAGGAGGCGAATCGCAGTCGGGGAAAATTGCCGCCGGCCTCGTAGACCGTTTCCATGACGAACCGATAGGGATCGGGCGGATCGTCGAACCCCGGTTTTTCGTAGGCCGGGTCCCGGGCCACGTAGGCCGACCGAAGATCGGCGGTGAGCCGGTTGAAGCAGACGGTGGCCGCCTCGTTCAGG
The DNA here is from genome assembly GCA_964346545.1 of uncultured Desulfobacterales bacterium. Taxonomy (GTDB): domain Bacteria; phylum Desulfobacterota; class Desulfobacteria; order Desulfobacterales; family Desulfococcaceae; genus CAYFVR01. Next base: position 6,711 of record CAYFVR010000158.1, read on the forward strand.
TCGATTCGTTCCTGGAGGGCGTCCACGCTGGAAAAAACCGTGCGATAGGAGCCGAAAACGGTGGTGATCACCACGCCGAAGATGAACATGGCGATGAGCACCTCGAACAGGGTGAACCCGCGGCAACGGCCTCGATTCATCCGCCTCATTCCGGCTCCGGCAGCAGCCGGTAGGTTCGGACGCTGTAGGTGTAATCGTCGTTCAGGGTCACGGTGACGTCGATTTGTTTGAGCCGTTCGGCGGTCTCGCCCAGGGTTTCCACCAGAATCTCCGAAACCAGGTCTTCGATATTGATCTCCCAGCGGTATCCGGGAAGGTTTTCGCCGAAGTCGCCGCCGTCGGAAAACCCCATCTCGTCCGGCGCCGCGGCCAGTCGGGCGATGACCGACCGGGCCAGAAGCGGCGCCCGGGTGTAGAATCCGGCGGTCCCGTTCATGGAAATGGTCTGGGCGTGCATCCGGTAGACGGCCACCAGCACGATGGCGATGATGGCCAGGGCCGCCATCACCTCCAGCAGGGTGAAGCCCCGGGCCCGGCGGCTATCCCTGGAAATCCACGGCCTCATTGTAGAGCTTCACCTTGGTCAGAAAGGTTTCGATCCGCAGGGAGGTGGCGTCGTGATCGGCGTTTCGGAGCTGAATGATGGCCCGATCCGAATATCCCCCGGGGTAGAACCGGAGGTCCACCACGCCCGACACCCGCCGATCCCCGTCGGGAAGCGCCACCGCCGCCAGGGAAACGTCCTCGGGCATCTCGTAACCCGACTCCCGGGCCGCGTCCAGGGCCTCTTCGTCCATGCCTTCGTGGCTGATCCATATCCGGCCGGCGTCCAGGTCCAGGTGGAGCGTCCGAACCGACCGGCTCCGCAGCGCCTCCTGCTTCAGCGACTGGACCCGCAGCATGATCCAGCGGGTGACCTTTCGCTGGTCGTCCTGGATCAGCCGCCCCTCGAACCGGGGCAGGGTCATGAAAAAGAGCAGGCTGATCATGGCCACCACCACCACCAGTTCGATGAGGGTGTAGCCGGCGGACCGATTCGGGATCACTCGATTTCCCAGGAATTGATGTCCCGATTGGCGCCTTCGCCCTCCGGCGTCCCGTCGGCGCCGTAGGAGACGATGTCGTATTCGTTTTGAATGCCCGGGCTCAGGTAGACGAATTCATTTCCCCAGGGGTCCACGGGGACCCGGCCCTTTTCCAGATATCCGCCCTTTTTCCAGTTGCCGGGGGCGTTGCCGGTCTGGGGCGGCTCCACCAGGGCCTGGAGCCCCTGTTCCGTGGTGGGATAGCTTCCGTTGTCCAGCTTGTAGAGTTTCAGCGCCGTTTCCAGACTTTCGATCTGCATCCGGGCCTTCATCTGCTTGGCCTCGTCGGGCCGGTCCATGATCCGGGGGACGATCAGGCCCGCGAGAATGCCGAGGATGACGATGACCACCATCAGTTCGATCAGGGTGAAACCGGAAATATGTTTGGATTTCATAAAGCCTCAAGTGGTTTTTCGTTGGCTCCCGGGGGAGCGGTGACAAAGCGGCGGGTTCGATTCCCGTCGCGGGGCCGCCGACGGTTGAAAATCAGCGGACCAGCTCGTTCATTTCAAAAATGGGCAGACAGATGGACAGCACGATGAAGCCGACGATCACCGCCATCACCAGGATCATGACCGGCTCCAACAGGGAGGTCAGGCTCATCACCGTGGATTCCACCTCGTTTTCGAACACGTCGGCCACCTTCTCCAGCATGGGCTCCAGCTCGCCGCTCTGCTCCCCCACCTGGATCATCTGAATGGCCAGAGAGGGAAAAAGGCCCGATTCGGCCAGGGAGGGGCCGAAGGCCTGGCCCTTGCCGACCTCTTCGGCCGCCCGGGAGATGGCTTCGGACAGGTGAACGTTGTCGACGATGTTTTCCACGATCTCCAGGGCCGCCAGCAGGGTGACCCCGTTGGCCAGCAGGGACGCCAGGGTCCGGGTGAAGCGGGCCGCCGCCAGTTTCCGCACCAGGCCGCCCACGCCCGGGGCGCGGAGCGCCCATCGGTCCCACAGTCGGCGTCCGGCCGGCGTTTTTTGATAGCGCCGGGCCGCGAATCCGCCCACCGCCATGCCTCCCAGCACCACCCACCAGTAGGTTTTCAGAAAATCGCTGACGAGGATCAATATCCGGGTGGGGGTGGGCAGGGCCTGTCCCATGTCCTCGAAGATGGAGGCGATGCTGGGCACGATGAAGGCCAGCAGAAAAAAAAGGACCAGGACGCCGATGACGCCCATGAGGGTCGGATAGGCCAGGGCGGTTTTGATGCGGGTGGACAGGGCCTGCTGCTTCTCGGCGATGTCGGCCAGCCGGTCCAGCACGATTTCCAGGGTTCCGGAGGTCTCGCCGGCCCGCACCATGTTGACGTACACCGGAGAGAAGACGCCGGGATAGGGGGCCAGGGCCGCGGCGAAGCTGTTTCCCTCCACCACCGAATCCTTGATCTGGGCCATGATCCGCTTGAAGGCCGGGGCCTTGATCTGCGGGATCATGGTGTCCAGCGCCGTCACCAGCGGAAACCCGGCGCCGACCAGGGTGGCCAGCTGGCGGGTCATGAGCGCCACCTCGCTGGGCCGGACCCGGGCGAAGGACTGGGACAGCGTGGTCATCCAGCCCGATTTTTTTTCCGGAGACCGCCGGGTTTCCTGGACCGAAACCGGGAAAATCCGGGAGCCCCGGAGCTTCTGGCGGGCGATCATGGCGCTTTCCGCGTCGATGATCCCGGTTACCGACTTGCCCCGGGCGTTCAGGGCGGTGTATTCGTACACGGGCATGGTTCGTTTCCGAAAAGGCGGCGCTTCGGCCCCGATCCCGAAAAAGGTCGGGGAAAGGGCCGGAGATAATTGGCCGGGGGAGGAACCCCGGCGTTTCGACCGAAAGCATAGCGCCATTATCGCCGGTTTTCAATACCCATTGCGCGATGCTTACGCTTGACAAATTCGGGTTTCATTGGAAAAGTGACAAATTAACCAGTTTAAAAAGTTCGCGGCGCCCCGCGGCCGGGGAATGCAACCTCCGGACCCGGGAGGCGCGGGCCGTCGCCCCGGGAGGGAAGATCACCATGGACACGGTTCGGCAAGGGCAAGGGGACGAAGAGAAAGAGGTTGTCCTTTTCGTGGACGACGAGGAAAGTCTGCTGGAAATCGCGCGGGAATATTTTGGCGGGAAAGGGTATCGGCTCATCACCGCCGGCAACGGGGCCGAGGCCCTGGACGTGCTGTCCCGTGAATCCGTCGACTGCTGCTTCACCGACATCAACATGCCGGAAATGGACGGTCTCGCCCTGGCCCGGGCCATCCGGCGAATCGACAACACCATTCCCGTGGTGGTGATGACCGGCTTTCCTTCCATGGACAAGAGCATCGACACCCTTAAAAACGGCGTGGTCGATTTTCTGATCAAGCCGGTGCGGCTGGAGGAAATGGAGGTCTGTCTGCGGCGGGTGCTCCGGGAGCGGCGGCTGTTCGTCGCCAACCTCTTTCTCAAGAAGGAGGTTGAAAAGAAGAAGCGGTTGGAGGCCCTCAACCGGCAGCTTCACGACCGGGTGGAGGAATTGCAGGTGTTCACCCGCATCATGGAGGATTTCACCCGCATCGGCCGAAGCGTGGACGCATTTCAGCGCATGGTCGATCTGGCGGTGGAAATCGCCCGGGCCGACCGTGCCTGGTTTTTCGTCGCCAACGGCGCCGTGCCCGACCCGGTGCCGGTGGCCCGCGCCGGCGGAAACGGAGACGCCGCCCCGCCGTCGCGCATCCGGGACCGGGTGGCGGAGCTGGCCGGCCGGGGCCTGGATCGGACCCGGCTGGTCATGGGCGACGGAAGGGATGCCGGTCCCGCCGCCGGCGGCGACCTGCTGGCGGTGCCGCTTCACATCCAGGGACGGCTGTTCGGCGTTCTGGCGGTAACGGCCGACGGCGGCAACGCGCCCCTTTCCGGCAAGACCAGCTACTACCTGAATTTTTTGACCCAGAAGGCCGCCTACGCGGTGGAAAATCTGGTGCTTTACGAAAACATTTACGAAAATTTGCTGTCCACCCTGGACGCCCTGGTCCAGGCCATCGAGGCCAAGGACAGCTACACCCGGCAGCATTCCCGCAACGTGACCGAGATCGCCCTGGCCATCGCCGAGGAAATGAATTGCTCCGACGACGACATCGACATATTGAAGGTCGCGGGGCCGCTCCACGACATCGGAAAAATCGGCGTGCCCGACAACGTGCTGCTCAAGCCGGGCCGGCTGACCCGGGACGAGTACGAGGTGATCAAGACCCACGCCGCCAAGGGCGCGGAAATCGTCGGACGCCTGGGACTTTGGGAGCGGGAGCAGCAGATCATTCTCCACCATCACGAGCGGTTCGACGGGGGCGGATATCCGGACGGCCTGGGGGGGAGGGAAATTCCCCACCTGGCCCGAATCCTTTCGGTGGCCGACGTGTTCGACGCCATGGCCTCGGATCGGGTCTACCGGGAAAAGATGTCGCCGGAGTCGGTGGTCCAGACCATTCTGGAGGGCGCCGGCGCCCAGTTCGATCCTCAAGTGGTGGAAGTCTTCCACCGCCTCTTCGAGACGAATCGGCTGCCGGGCGTGGAGGAAGGTCCGGCCGAAGCCGTGGCCTGATTTCCGGGGTCCATGGGCGTTTTTTTCGCAGTTCGCGCCCGCCGGATCGCCGCCGGGGAGACGGGGCGCT
>CAYFVR010000159.1:0-11405 GCA_964346545.1 uncultured Desulfobacterales bacterium
GATGTGGAAGGTCCGCATGGTCAGCTGGGTGCCCGGCTCGCCGATGGACTGGGCCGCCAGGATGCCCACCGCCTGCCCCACCTCGACCACCCGGCCGTGGGCCAAGTCGCGGCCGTAGCATTTGGAACAGACGCCCTGCTTGGTTTCGCAGGCGAGAACCGACCGGATTTTGACCTTGGTGATGCCGGCCTCGTCGATCCGTTGGACCACGTTCTCGTCGATCTCCTCGCCCGCCTCGGCGATCACCGCGTCGGTGAACGGGTCGCGGATGTTTTCTTCGGCCACGATGCGGCCGAGAATCCGCTCGTCCAGCCGCTGGATGATCTCGCCGCCCTCCATGAGCGCCTCCACGCTCACGCCCCGGGGCGTCCCGCAGTCCTCCTCCATGACCACGCAGTCCTGGGCCACGTCGGCCAGACGCCGGGTCAGGTAGCCGGAGTTGGCGGTCTTGAGGGCGGTGTCGGCCAGCCCCTTGCGCGCGCCGTGGGTGGAGATGAAGTACTGGAGCACCGACAGCCCCTCCCGGAAGTTGGCGGTGATGGGCGTTTCGATGATCTCTCCGGAAGGCTTGGCCATCAGTCCGCGCATTCCGGCCAGCTGCCGCATCTGGTCCTTGGAGCCCCGGGCGCCGGAGTCGGCCATCATGAAGACCGGGTTGAAGCCCTCGGAGAGAATCGGCGTTCCGTCCGCCTCTCTCTTGGGCGTCCCGTCGGGGTCCAGGGCCGGGCCGGTTTTCATGGCGTCCATCATCTTGTTGGCCACCTCGTCCGTGGCCTTGGCCCAGATGTCGACCACCTTGTTGTACTTTTCGCCCTGGGTGATGAGCCCTTCCGAATATTGCCGTCCGATCTCCGAGACTTCCCGCTCCGCCCGTTGGAGGATGTCCCATTTCTCCTCGGGAATGATCATGGCGTCGATGGAAATGGAAAGCCCGCCCAAGGTGGAATAGGCGTAGCCGAGATCCTTGAGCTTGTCGGAAAGAATGACCGTGGCCTTGGGTCCCAGGCTTCGGTAGACGTAATCCACGAGTTGCCGAAGCGATTTCTTGTCCATGACCTGGTTGACGATCTTGAACGGGATGTTGGGCCGTTTTTTCTCCACCCGGAAGAGGTGAAAGGCCCCGTCGGCCGCGACCACCGGACTGATTTCGCCCACGCCCAGGCCGAAAACCTTGGCGACGATCGACTCGTCGGCGGGAAAAATCCGTCGGAACTCGTCGGGTCGAAGCTGCCCCAGAATCCCTTCGGGCTCCAGATCCAGCTTTTGGGAATGGGCCTCGGCCAGCTCCTTGAAGTCGACGCCGTTTCGGGCCCGCTCCAGAAGCTTCGCGGCCGTCTCGGCGTCGGAAACTTCGATGTGGCGCAGGGTGAGGATGCTGTCCTTGGGAATGATCTCCCACAGCAGCACCCGGCCTACGGTGGCGCCCACCATTTCGCCGTCGATCCGGACGGAAATTCCGGTGTGGATGTCCACCTGGCCCGCGTCGAAGGCGCAACGCACCTCCTCCGGCGAGTTGAAGCGAAGCAGCAGGCGGCCCGCCGTGGTGTCGATCACGTTTTCGCCGTCCCGAACTTTGACGCGGGCGTGAATTTCCAGGTCTCCCCGAGCGAAGGCCTCCCGCACGTCCCGCCGGTTCTCTCGAACCGATTCGCTCCGGTCGAAAACCCGGCCGTCGCCCCGGGCGCCCAGAAACTCGCGGGTGATATAATAGGTTCCGAGCACGATGTCCTGGCTGGGCACGATGATCGGTTCGCCGTTGGCCGGGCTCAGAATGTTGTTGCTGGAGAGCATCAAAATCCGGGCCTCGATCTGGGACTCCACCGAAAGCGGCACGTGCACCGCCATCTGGTCGCCGTCGAAGTCGGCGTTGAAGGCGGTGCAGACCAACGGGTGAAGCTGTATCGCCTTGCCTTCGATCAGGGTCGGCTCGAAAGCCTGAATGCCCAGCCGGTGAAGAGTGGGCGCCCGGTTGAGCATCACCGGGTATTCCCGCACCACCTCGTCCAGGGTGTCCCAGACCTCCGGCGTCTCCCGCTCCACCATCTTCTTGGCGCTTTTGACCGTGGAGACCAGCCCCTTCTGTTCCAGACGGAAGTAGACGAAGGGCTTGAACAACTCCAGGGCCATCTTCTTGGGCAGCCCGCACTGGTGAAGCCGCAGATTGGGGCCGGTGGTGATGACGGTTCGGCCGGAGTAATCGACCCGCTTGCCCAGCAGGTTTTGGCGGAACCGGCCCTGCTTGCCCTTGAGAGTGTCGCTGAGGGACTTGAGCGGCCGCTTGTTGGTGCCGGTGATGACCCGGCCGTGGCGGCCGTTGTCGAACAGCACGTCCACCGACTCCTGGAGCATCCGCTTTTCGTTGCGGACGATGATGTCCGGCGCGAACAGGTCCATGAGGCGGCGCAGCCGGTTGTTCCGGTTGATCACCCGCCGGTACAGATCGTTGAGGTCGGAGGTGGCGAACCGACCGCCTTCCAGCGGCACCAGGGGACGCAGATCCGGCGGCAGCACCGGAATCACGTCCATGACCATCCAGACCGGATCGACGCCGGAGCGGCGAAAGGCGTCCACGATCTTGAGCCGCTTGGACAGCTTCTGCCGCTTGGCCACCGAGGTGGTCGCCCGGATGTCCTCCCGGAGCTGGCGGTAGAGCTTTTCCAGGTCCAGTCCCTCCAGCAGCACCTTGACCGCCTCGGCCCCGATGCCGGCGGTGAAGGCGTCGGCGCCAAGGGCGTCCTGGGCATCCCGGTACTTGTCCTCGGTCAGGAGCTGGGCCTTCTGGAGATCGGTGTTGCCCGGGTCCAGCACGATGTAGCTGTCGAAATAGAGGACCTTCTCCATGTTCTTGAGGGTCAGGTCCAGCAGGTTGCCGATCTTGCTGGGCAGGCTTTTGAGAAACCAGATGTGGGCCACGGCGGCGGCCAGGTCGATGTGACCCATCCGGTCCCGCCGCACCTTGGACTGAATCACCTCGACGCCGCATTTTTCGCAAACGACGCCGCGATGCTTCATGCGCTTGTACTTGCCGCAGTTACATTCGAAATCCTTGGTGGGACCAAAAATTTTGGCGCAGAACAGCCCGTCCCGCTCGGGCTTGAAGGTTCGGTAATTGATGGTCTCCGGCTTCTTGATTTCCCCATGGGACCAGGCCCGGATCTCCTCCGGCGCCGCCAAGGCGATTTTCACCGCCGCGTAGGTCTTCGGATCCTCGGGCTTGGCGAAAAAGTCGTAATATACCGCTTCCAAATGTGGACCCCCCTTGAAACGTTGGGCGAAGGGCGGAACGGCCGCTAGTTCTCCGCGGTCGTTCCCTCTTTTTCCGCCGCCTTGCTTTCGCCGGACGCCGGCGATACCGTTTTGGGCTCGAAATCCTTGGGCGACATCAGCCCCACGTTGAGCCCCAAAGCTTGCAACTCCTTGGTGAGCACCTTGAAGGATTCCGGAATGCCCGGTTCCAAAACGTTCTGCCCCTTGACGATCTTCTCGTACATCCGCGTCCGGCCGGCCATGTCGTCGGACTTGACCGTCAGAAATTCCTGCAGGGCGTGGGCCGCGCCGTAGGCCTCCATGGCCCAGACCTCCATCTCCCCGAGCCGCTGGCCGCCGAACTGGGCCTTTCCGCCCAGGGGCTGCTGGGTCACCAGGGAATACGGCCCGATGGACCGGGCGTGAATTTTGTCGTCCACCAGATGGTGGAGCTTGAGCATATACATGGCGCCGACCGTAATCTTCTCCCGAAAGGCCTCGCCGGTACGGCCGTCGTACAGGGTGGTCTGGGCCGTCCGTTCCAGGCCGGCCTCCTCCAGCAACGCCTTGATCTCCTCCTCCTTGGCGCCGTCGAAAACCGGGGTGGCCATGTGCACGCCTTCCCGATACTGGCCGGCGAAGGCCAGCATGTCGGCCTCGCCCATTTCGTCGATGGTTTCGACGGCGTTCCGGTCGGCGGCCGTGGAAAGTCCCTCCAGGTTGAAAATACGCTTGAATTTTTCCCGCAGGGCCGCCAAATCCCGCGCCTCCACCAGCCGCTCGATCTGCGCGCCCAGCCCCCGGGCGGCGCGGCCCAAGTGAATTTCCAGAATCTGCCCCACGTTCATTCGGGAGGGCACGCCCAGGGGATTGAGCACCATGTCCACCGACCGGCCGTCGGCGAAATAGGGCATGTCCTCCTGGGGAAGAATCCGGGAGACCACGCCCTTGTTGCCGTGGCGGCCCGCCATTTTGTCGCCCACCGAAAGTTTCCGCTTCATGGCCACGTAGACCTTGACCATTTTGATGACGCCCGGCGGCAGATCGTCGCCCTTCTCGAAGCGGCTGACGCGCGCCTCGAAGGTTTCCCGACAGCGGTCCACCTGCTCCCGGTACCGGTCCAGGACTTCGTGAACCTGTTCCGTGGCGGCCTCGTCTTCCAGCACGACCCCCTCCAGGGCGGACAGGGGACGAATCCCGTCGATCATGTCGGCGGTCACTTCGGCCCCCTTGGCGATCACCGCCTGCTTGCCCCGCTTGAGGGGGGCGGCGGTTCGCCGTCCGGCCATGGCCTCGACGAGCCGCGCCCGGACGATCCGTTCCAGCCCGCGAAGCTCCTCGTCCATGTTGCGCTCGTACATGGCGATTTCGTCGTCTTCGATGGCCCGGGTCCGGTCGTCCTTCTCGATGCCCCGCCGGGAGAAGACCTTGGCGTCGATGACCGTGCCCTCCACCCCGGGCGGCACCCGAAGGGAGGTGTCCTTCACGTCCCCGGCCTTTTCGCCGAAAATGGCCCGCAGCAGCTTTTCCTCGGGGGAGAGCTGGGTTTCGCCCTTGGGCGTCACCTTGCCCACCAGAATGTCGCTGGAGCGGATCTCCGCGCCCAGCCGCACGATGCCGGATTCGTCCAGATCCTTGAGGGCCTCGTCGCCCACGTTGGGAATGTCCCGGGTGATCTCCTCCTTGCCCAGCTTGGTGTCCCGGGCCACCACCTCGAACTCCTCGATGTGGACCGAGGTGTAGACGCCGTCGCGCACCAGCCGTTCGCTGACCAGGATGGAGTCTTCGAAGTTGTACCCGCCCCAGGGCATGAAGGCCACGGTCACGTTTTTGCCCAGGGCCAGCTCCCCGTTTTCGGTGGCCGGGCCGTCGGCGAGGATCTGGCCCTTGGTCACCCGCTGGCCGCCGTTCACGATGGGCCGGTGATTGAAGCAGGTGTTCTGGTTGGAGCGGACGAATTTTTTGAGGTTGATCGGCTCCACCAGCCGGTCGGCCGGATCGTCGGTGAAGTCGTAGGCCATCAGGATGCGGGAGGAATCCACGTCCATCACCCGACCGTCCCGCCGCGCGACCACCGTCGCGCCGGAATCCTTGGCGACCACCCCCTCGATGCCGGTTCCCACCAGCGGGGCGCGGCTCTGCATCAGCGGGACGGCCTGCCGTTGCATGTTGGAGCCCATGAGCGCGCGGTTGGCGTCGTCGTTTTCCAAAAAGGGGATCAGGGAGGCCGACACGCTCACCAACTGGTTGGGCGAAATGTCCATCAGCTCGATCTGGTCCCGGTCCACCATCTCGAACTCGCCGGCCACCCGGGAGGTCACCTTGGGATTGACGTAGGCCCCGTTTTCGTCCACCGGCGCATTGGCCTGGGCGATGGGCAGGTCCTTCTCCTCGAAGGCCGAAAGGGACTTGATGGTATCGGTGACCCGAGCGTCCTTCACCACCCGGTAGGGGGTCTCCACGAAGCCGTAGTCGTTGACCCGGGCGTAGGTGGAAAGACTGACGATGAGGCCGATGTTGGGGCCTTCCGGCGTCTCGATGGGACAAATCCGGCCGTAGTGGGACGGATGGACGTCCCGCACCTCGAAGCCGGCCCGTTCCCGGGTCAGACCGCCCGGCCCCAGGGCCGAGAGCCGCCGCTTGTGGGTGGTCTCGGACAGCGGATTGGTCTGATCCATGAACTGGGAGAGCTGGGAGGTGCCGAAGAACTCCTTGACCACCGCCGAAACCGGCTTGGGATTGACCAGGTCGTGGGGCATCAGCGCGTCCACCTCCTGGAGGCTCATCCGCTCCTTGATGGCCCGCTCCATGCGCACCAGGCCGATCCGGTACTGGTTTTCCAGCAGCTCGCCCACGGCCCGCACCCGCCGGTTGCCCAGGTGGTCGATGTCGTCCACCACGCCCTGGGTGTCCCGCAGCTCCACCAGGGTCCGGGTGGTCAGGAGGATGTCCTCCTTGCGCAGGGTCCGCACGTAGACCGGGGTTTCGACGCCGAGACGGAGGTTGATCTTCATGCGGCCGACGCCGGACAAATCGTAATAGGCCCACTTGAAGAAAAGGTGATCGATGAAATCCTGGGCCACCTCCGGGGTCGCCGGATTGCCGGGACGAAGCCGCCGATAGATTTCGATCAGCGCCTCCTCCTTGGTCTCCACCTTGTCGAGCTGAAGGGTCTTCCGAATGCAGTCGCTGCTGGTGACGCCGTCGATGAACAGGATGTCGAAGCGGGAAATCCCGGCGTCGGCCAGACGGTCGAGAACCTCCTCCTCCACCACCTCGTTGGCCCGGGCGATCAACTCGCCGCTTTCCGGGTCCCGAACCGGAAAGGCGAAGGTGCCGTTCAGAATGTCCTCGGCGGTCACCGGGATCAGCTCGATGCCGGCGGAACGAATCTGGCGCATGGCCCGTCGGGTGAACATCCGGCCGGCCTTGACCAGCACGTCTCCGCTTTGCGGATCCACCACGTCCATGGTGGCCCGCCGCCCCTTGACCGAACTCTCCTTGAAGACCTTGAAGAACTGGTTTTCCCGCACCACCACCGTTTCGGTGTCGTAGAAATAGGTCAGCAGGTCCTCGGTGGTGTAGCCGAACGCCTTGAACAGAATCGTCACCGGAAATTTTCGGCGGCGGTCGATCCGGATGTGGACGATGTCCTTGGGATCGATTTCCATGTCGATCCAGGAACCCCGCACCGGAATGATCCGGGAAGAATAGATCACCTTGCCGCTGGAATGACTCTTCCCCTTGTCGTGATCGAAAAAGACCCCCGAGGATCGGTGGAGCTGGCTGACCACCACCCGCTCGGTCCCGTTGATGATGAAGGTCCCCTTTTCGGCCATCTTGGGGATGGTGCCGAAATAGATTTCCTGCTCCTTGATGTCCCGGATGTTGGAGGTGCCGCTCTCCTTGTCCACGTCGAAAACCACCAGCCGCACGGTGATGTAGACCCGAAGTTCGTAGGTCATCCCCCGTTGCAGACACTCCTCCTCCCCGTGCTTGGCGTCTTCGAGCCGGTAGGATTCGAATTCCAGGGAGGCGCTCCGGGTAAAATCCTTAATGGGAAAAACCGAATTGAAGACGGCCTGCAAGCCGAAATCCTCCCGCCTCTCCGGCTGGGCGAAGGTCTGGAGAAACCGGTTGTAGGACTCCCGCTGCATGCCGATCAGATCGGGAATGTCGATTATTTTTTTAATTTTTCCGAAATTCTTTCGGATGCGCCGGCCCATCAATGGCTTTCCCGACATAAACTCTCCCCTGCACGGATTCGGAAAACCGGAAAAAACGGGATGGAAGGCCCAAGCCGAGCCTCCATCCCGTCGTGGCTGTGTCGAACCAGAAAAAAAGGGCGGGCGCGGCGGTGGAACGCGCCCGCCACGACGTTACTTGAGTTCCACCTGGGCGCCGGCCGCTTCGAGCTGCTCCTTGAACTTGTCGGCCTCGTCCTTGGCGACGCCTTCCTTGACCGGCTTGGGAGCCTCGTCCACCAGAGCCTTGGCGTCCTTGAGGCCCAGTCCGGTGATGGCGCGCACTTCCTTGATGACCTGAATCTTCTTGTCGCCCGCCGAGGTCAGGATGACGTCGAACTCGGTCTTTTCCTCGGCCGCCTCCGCCGCGCCCTCTCCGCCGGCCGGGGCGCCGGCCATCATGGCCACGGGCGCGGCCGCCGACACGCCGAATTTTTCTTCCATCTCCTTGATCATCTCGGACAGCTCCAGCACGGTCATGTTCGAGATGAATTCCACCACGTCGTCTTTGGTGATATCCGCCATGTTGCGATTTCCTCCGAAAATTCCAAAATTGGGTTCGCGGCGTCGGTCCCGCGCGGGGTCCGAATCAGGCCGCCGATTCTTTTTGATCTTTGATGGCCGTCAACAAGTTGACCATTTGCCCCGGAACGGCGTTCAGCAACCGGACCAGCGAGGTCGGCACGCCGTTCAGCGCGGACAGCAACTGTCCCAGCAGCACCTCTCGAGACGGCAGGGACGACAGCGCCTTGATCCCCTCGGGGGTCAGCGCCTTCCCCTCCATGACCCCCGCCTGAATCTCCAGCTTGTCGTTGGCCTTGGCGAAGTCCGACAGCACCTTGGCCGGCGCCACCGGATCGGTTCGGCCGATGGCCACCGCGCTGGGCCCCGTGAACCGATCGACGATCGCCGCCACGTCGGTGCCTTCGGCGGCGCGCCGCAACAGGGTGTTTTTCACCACGTGGTACTCGACGTCGGCCTCCCGGAGCTTTCGGCGAAGCTCGTTCATCTTCGCCACGTCCAGGCCCTTGTAGTCGGTGAGGATCACCACGGCGGAAGACGAAAACTTTTCGTTCAGTCCGCGGACGATCTCCTTTTTCTGATTTAGTTTCACCTGCGTCAACACCTCCTTTCCTTTCCGCGACCCATCCCGGTCCAAGGCCGGAGGTGACGAACATCCCTCTCTGTCTCGGTAGGCCGGCCCGGGGGCCGCTTAAATACCGCGCGCGAAATGAAACGCTCGGGTACACCTAGGGTCTTCGACAGCGAGATGGCGTGCCGCAGTTCTGATAACGAAAAAAACGGAGGGCGGTCTCCGTCCGCCGGACGACGACCGCGCGCTCCGAAATGGACGGATGGGCTATTTCACGAATTCCTTCACCGAGGCCATGTCCACCTTCACGCCGGGTCCCATGCTGGTGGAGAGGGCGATGCTCCTCAAATAGGCGCCCTTGGAGGCGGAAGGCTTCAGCCGCATGATGGTCTCCAAAAACGCGGTCACGTTTTCGGTCAGCTTTTCCGGCCCGAAGGAAACCTTGCCCATGGGCGCGTGAACGATGCCGGCCTTTTCCACCCGAAAATCGATTTTTCCGGCCTTGAGTTCCTGGACGGCCCTGGCCAGATCGAAGGTGACGGTGCCGGTCTTGGCGTTGGGCATGAGACCCCGGGGACCAAGCAGTCGGCCGATTTTGCCCACGGTTCCCATCATGTCGGGAGTGGCCACGGCCTTGTCGAAGTCGAACCAGCCGTCCTTGATCTTCTCCACCAGATCGTCGTTGCCCACGTAGTCGGCGCCGGCCTCTTCGGCCTCCTTCTCCTTCTCCCCCTTGGCGAAGACCAGCACCCGCACTTCTTTGCCGATCCCGTTGGGCAGAACGACCGTGCCGCGCACCATCTGGTCGGCGTGCCGGGGATCGACCCCGAGCCGAACGGCAATGTCGAAGGTTTCGTCGAACTTCGCGTAGGAGGATTCGACCGCTTTTTGTACCGCCTCGGAAAACGGAAGGGGCTGTCCGGCGCTCGCCTTTTTTCTCGCCTCGATGTATTTTTTACCCCGCTTCGGCATCTTCTCTCTTCACTCCTTTAGATTGGATTGCGGCGGACTCAGGCCTCCACCTCGATTCCCATGCTCCGCGCCGTTCCCTCGACGATCCGACAGGCGGCGTCCAGGTCGTTGGCGTTGAGGTCCGGCATTTTGATCCGGGCGATTTCCTCCACCTGGGCCCGACTCACCTTCCCCACCCGATCCCGCTTGGGGTCGGCCGCGCCCTTGGCGATCTTGGCCGCCTGTTTGAGCAGCACCGCCGCCGGGGGCGTTTTAGTGATGAAGGTGAAGGTCCGGTCTTGGTAGACCGTGATCACCACCGGGATGATCATCCCCTCGTCGTCGGCGGTTCGGGCGTTGAACGCCTTGCAGAAATCCATGATGTTGACCCCGTGCTGACCCAGCGCCGGGCCGATGGGGGGAGACGGGTTCGCCTTGCCGGCCGTCACCTGAAGCTTGATCTGCGCGATTACCTTTTTCGCCATCTTTTTTCCGCTCCTGATACCGAGGACGTTCCGAACGCGGGACCGCACGAAGGCATGGCCCCGGGCGGGCCCCCTACAGTTTGGTCACCTGTACGAACTCCAGCTCAACGGGCGTCGATCGACCGAAAATGCTGACCAGCACCTTGATCTTCCCCTTTTCGGGGTTGACGTCCTCCACCGTGCCGTTGAAATTGGTGAACGGACCGTCGATGACCCGCACTTCATCCCCCGGCTCGAAATAGTATTTGGGTTTGGGTTTCAGCTGGCCGGCCTCCATCCGCCCCAGAATGCGATCCGCCTCTTCCCGGGAAATGGGCGCGGGCTTGTCTTGGCCGCCGAGAAATCCGCTCACCTTGTCGGTGCCGTTGACCACATGCCAAGTCTCGTCGTCCAGTTCCATCTCCACCAGAATATATCCGGGATAGAACTTCCGGGAGGAGGTCTTGCGCTTTCCCTTCACCAGCTCCACCACCTGCTCGGTGGGCACCACGATCTGGCCAAATTTGTCCGGGTCGGAAAAATTGCCGATCCGCTCTTCCAGGGCCTGCTTGACCTTGCCCTCGAACCCCGAATACACGTGAACCACGTACCATCGTTTCGCCATGAATATCCCTCCCCTTTACCGAAGCACCAGCCGGATCAGGCTGGAAAGCCCCATGTCCACGACGCCAAGGAAAAGGGAGATGATCACGACCACGACCAGGACCACCATCGTGGACCCCAGGGTCTGCTTTCGGGAGGGCCAAGTCACTTTTTTCAGTTCGGCCTTGGCCTCTCGCAAAAACTGGATGGACGTGGCCACCCAGCCCGTTCGGGGGATCGCGCCGGACGACTTTTTCGGGGACGCGGGAGCCGGCCGGCGATTGGCGGGCGCCGCGGCGGACGGCTTCGCGGCCGACGCCGTTGTGCCCGTCTCCTCCGAAACGCTGGAATCGCCCGTTTTCTCTTTCTTTTTCGCCGGCGTTTTCTTTCGTTGTAACCGTCCCATTGCGCTCCTAAAAATTGGGAAGCTCAATGTCGCGCGGACAATGAGCTTCCACAGGTCAAGGGGGGATTGTGGCAAGCCAGCGGGGATCGGCCCGGACAATCCGCCGGGGCCGGCGTCCCCTCGCCGCCGCCGGGAGGCCGCCCGGCCGGGCTACTTGGTTTCCCGGTGGGGCGTATGCTTCTGGCAGAAACGGCAATACTTTTTAAACTCAAGCTTGTCCGGCGTCGTGCGCTTGTTTTTGGTGGTGTTGTAATTCCGCTGCTTGCACTCGGTGCATGTCAGGGTTATCCGTACTCTCACCGACACCTCCCGCCGCGTTGGATCGCGACTCCGTTATTCGATGATATTGCTGACGACGCCGGCGCCGACGGTTCGGCCGCCCTCGCGGATGGCGAAGC
>CAYFVR010000160.1:0-5159 GCA_964346545.1 uncultured Desulfobacterales bacterium
GAATGGATCGACGTCACCCCGCCCCTCCGCACCGGAATGGCCCACTGGCCCGGCGATCCGCCGCCCCGGTTCGAACGGGTCCTGGACATCCATTCCGGCGACGGGGTCAATCTCACCCACATCGATTGCGGCGCCCACACCGGGGCGCACATGGACGCGCCGCTCCATTACATCCCCGACGGACCGGCCATCGACGACTTGCCGCTTTCCATCGCGATGGGTCCGGCCCGGGTCGTGGAAGTTCCCACGGCCGGAGCGATTGCCCCTTCGGATTGGGACCGTTCTTCCCTTCGGCCCGGGGACCGGATTCTGTTCAAAACCGGCCGGGATTCCGCCGCCGAACGATCCGCCCCGAAAACCGGCCATCTTTCGTCCGAAACGGCGGCGATTTTGTCGGCGCGGGGCGTCGTGTTGGTGGGGATCGACACGCTTTCGGTGGACGCGGAAACCGCCAAGGACGCGCCGGTTCACCATCGCCTGCTCTCCGCCGGCATCTGGATCGTGGAAGGGCTGGACCTTTCCAGAACCCCGCCGGGGCATTATGATCTGATTTGTCTGCCCATGAAAATCGCCGGGGCCGACGGCGCCCCGGTTCGGGCGGCTCTGCGGCCGCGGCCGCCGTTTTTTTGAAAGAGCCGGAAAGCCGGGCGGCGGCTTCGCCGCGCCCATCCCATCCAACCCTTTTCCCCGGAGGCATTCATGACCGTTCCGGCACGTCCCGACTATGTTCTCGGCGCCCATCTTCCCATTCAAATGGAAGAGACGCCGGCCGACTTTGAAACCGCTTGGCAAATGGCCCGGAAAAAAGCGCGGGAAATTTCTCCGGACGCCATGATGGTTTCCTGGCGCAACGCCCAAACCGGAGAATTCCATCCCGACGTGGACTGCGGCGGCGGCGACGACCGTCCGGTCTGGATTTCCAGCGCCGAAGCCAAGGGCGCGGACCTGACCATCGATTTCAACGACGGGGAATTCGTTTTCCTCTTCGTCGGGGGAACCTGATTTCGACCTCTCCCGCGACGAATTCGGCGGAGGCTCGGCTTCGGCTCGCTTTCCGCTTCTCCGACGAAGAACGAAAAGAAGAACCCACGATCCATGGCCCTCAAATAATGGATTCCCCTTAGATACATCCCCCTCGCCGCCGATTACTCTTGATGGCGTCGTCAACCATCTCATCCCATCGAGGAGAATTTGCCATGCGAAACGCCATCAAATACGGAGGTTACGCCATGATTTTGACGGAAACCGCCCGCCGGGTTCGTGATTTTCAGAAAAAAAGGGAACGACAGCGGAAAATCCGAACGGCCCGCGACCTAATGATGGGCGCCACCCTGGGCACGGCCGTCGGCGCCGCGGCCGGCGTGCTGTTCGCTCCCCGCTCCGGCGAGGAAACGCGGGAGGCCATCCGGCACAAAACCGACCAGACCCTCTCCGCCGCCAAGGAGAACATCGCCGACAAGACCGTGGACCTCCGGGAGGCGGTTCGTTCGCGGAAAGACGAGTACCTGGAAATCGCCGACAAATGCGCGGACGCGATCCGGGAAGTGCATCAGGAAGCGGCCCGGAAACAGCGAAAATCGTAAGCCGGCGATCGGATTTCGCGGTTTGCCCGGTTGGGGAAATCGGCCGGAAAATCAGCCGGGGAACCATTGGATTCCCGGTTCCGGCTTTCCGCGTCCGATCCCCTTCCCCCATCCCATTTCCAGGCTCTCCGGGCGAAATGGACGAACGCTCCGGGCCTCCCGGTTCGAATTCGCCCGGTGGAAAGGACCTTTTTCATGGATTACGCCATCCCGGTCGACCAACTGGCCTGGTTCATCGTTTTTTTGCTGGCCATTGGCGCGGGAATCTACCTGTTTCTCACGCTCCGAAACCTCAACGGCCTGATCCGGGACGTGGGCGCACTGGTTCATAAAAATCGGGAGCACCTGGATCGCTCCGCGGCCGATTTGCCCAAAATCACCGCCAACGCCGTGATCATCAGCCAGGAATTGCGCACCCAGGTGACCGACATGGGAGAATCTCTCGATCAGGTCAGCGACAGCGTGACCGACACCGCGGAAACCGTTCACCAGACCGCCGAAGAGGTGTCCACCTACGCCCTGCTCATCAGCGACGTGATCAAGGCGGGAATCGATCTGTTCGCCAATTCGGATCGTCGGCGGTAATTTGGCTTTCGTCGGCCTCCAACCGTTTCCGGCGGTCGCCGCCCGACGCCGACCGCCGGAAACGGTTCCATCCGAATGTCATTGGCCGTTTCCCTTGCCATTTCCGTGCATGAAACCCCGCGTCCCTCGGATTGACCGCCTCCATGGATACCCCTAATTCGTCAGACCCCTCCAAAAGGGCCTTCCATTTGGGCCCCTTCACCTCCCAGGTCATCATCGGCCTGACCATTGCCCTGATCTTCGCGCTTCTGGTCTTTCTGGTATTCCGGGCCGTCAATCTGTTGCTGTTGCTTTTCGCCAGCTACCTGCTGGCCATTTTTCTGCGCTGGGGAGCGAACCAGATACGCCGGCTGGTCCGATTGCCCCTTCCGGTTTCGTTGATTCTGTTCATCGCGATCTTTTTTTCGCTCATTTCTCTTTTCTTTTTCTTTCTGGCGCCGGTGGTCCAGCAGCAGGCCATGAACCTGGCGGAGGAAACCCCCAAATTAATGTCGGAGCTGAAGCAGTTTTTGTTGCGGAGAAGCTGGGGGAAAAAAGTGCTGGAAACCACTCGGGATCCCAGCGGGCTCCTGCCCGAAGGCGAAGGGACGATGTCGGAGTTTTTTTTGGGAATCGTCGGGGTCTTTTCCACCACTTTCGGGGCATTGATCAGCGTATTGTTCATCCTCGTCATCGGAATTTATCTGGCCTTTCAACCGTCGGTCTACATGGCGGGGATCCTTCGGCTGATTCCGCCAAGTCGGCGGCGGCGGGCGCGAGAAATCATCCATCGGATGGCGGAAACCACCCGCGGCTGGCTGCTGGGTCAGGCGTTTTCCATGACGGTGCTGGGCATCGTGGTGGGAACCGGCCTTTGGTTTCTGGGCATTTCCAACGCCGTGGTGCTGGGACTGCTGGCGGCCATCATGACCTTCATTCCCAACCTCGGGCCGGTGCTGGCCTTCATCCCGGCGATCTTCGTGGCCCTTTCCCAAAGTTTCATGGATGCGGTTTACGTCGCGCTGTTTTACGTGGTGGTGCAGATCATCGAGGGCAATTTCCTCACGCCGATGGTGCAGCAGCAGGTCATCTCCGTTCCCGCCGCGCTGATCTTGGCCACCCAGGTGCTTTTGTTCAATCTGATGGGATTTCTGGGAATCGTTCTGGCCATGCCGCTGTTGGCCTGCGTCATGGTGCTGGTGCAGATGGTCTACGTGGAGGGTTTTCTGGAGGACCGGATGGAAAACCCCGTCCGGATCAGTCCGGAGTCGGAGGAGGAACCGGCCGAGTAGCGGAGCGAGAATCCCCCGTTTCCAGGAAGAAAGGAATCACCGAAACGCCGCTCTCCCCCGCCGTGAAGTCCAATTCCAATTCCCGCCGGTTTTCCACGTCGATGGACTCGATGAAGAAGACCAGATAAATCCGTGGAATCCCCAACTGAACCGCGTATTCCGCCGCCCGAACCAAAGCCTGCTTGTAGGCGTAGCGGTCCTTGAAGGATTTCAATTCCAGGGCGTAAACTTTCCCCCCCCGCCGAATCAACAAATCCACCTTGCCGTTTCCCGTTGGAAATTCCGGGAAGACATCCCCGCCCTTGTCCTGAAAAAACGCCTTGAGATACATGTACAGATTGAAATGGAAGACCGCTTCGAAAATCCGGAGGTCGGTTTTCCGGCGCGGCGCGTCCCGAAGCAGCCAGTCGCGGTTCCGGTCCAGATAGGTCTGGTATAGCCGCAACACGGCGGGAACGTCGATGTCCGTTGGGCTCACCACGGCTTCGATGTCGGTCATGGGGTCGTACAAATGATCCACGGCCGGGAAGATTTCCCGGGAGAAGAAATTGAACAGCCGCTTTTGCACGAAGGGAGAAGCGAACCGCACCAGGTTCCCGCCGTCCGATACCTTCTCCCGGTCGATCACCCCGCTCAGATACAAAAAATTAATCCGGGGGTCGTCGAACCGAAACGGCATCACCTGTCGGGTTTTGAACAGCTCCAGAACCGTGCCTTTGAACGGCTCCCGGTTCGCCTTGCTGATGATGTTCAGGATATTGTTGTTCGGCAATGCGTCCACCGCGTCCACGAACACCGACGACAGCGCTTCGGAGTCGATCGGCCGGGTTTTATCCGGCGAATATCCGTCGTATCCCTCCGTCAGCAACTCCCCGAACCAGGAGACCAGCCCCGGCTGGCCTCGGGTTTCCATGTGGATTCGGTCCACAACTTCCCGTTCCACCGATTGGCCGCTTTCCGCCTCGTATTCGTGAAACATGGCATGGACCTCGTCCCGCGTGAGGTTGGGAATGTGCATGGACCGTTGGACGTTGAAGGGAGAGCCCTTCACGTTTTCGATTCCGAGGACGCCGCGCACCCCGATGAGCGCAAGGCCATGAAGCCGGCAGGAGTTTTGATTCATTCCGGTTTGACGGGTGATGTAAATGTCCCGGAATTCGTTGGCAAATTTATTGATAAAATCTTCCTTCAGCGCGTCAAATTCGTCGATGATCAGAATCAGCGGCTTTTCGACCACCGGCGGGCCAAAGAGGCGGGCCACGTCTTTCCAGGCGGAGATGCGGGGGAACGGCCGGCCGAACCAAGCGGATAGCTTTTCGGCGAACAACTCCAGGATGCCTTGATCCGAGGTTACCGTCTGGGCCGACTGCATGGAAATCATGGCCACGTCGAATCGCCCCCGATCCCGGATCTCCATCATCACTTCCCGCATGATCCAGGTCTTGCCGCACTGGCGGGGCGCCCAGACGGTGATGAAATGGCCGCCTTTTTTCGGGACCGCTCCGATCAGCCGATGAATGCCGGACGCCACCAAGTCGTTTCGGGGAACGAAAAAATGGAGGTCCTTGTCCACGGGACCGTAGGATGAAAATGTTTTCATGCGATCAACGCCCTCCTTTCACCAGCGCCAACGGACAATCCTTCGCCAGGAGCGCCGGCGGCTGGAATCCATCTTTTGCTTCGCACAATTTTTACTGGAATTTCAAGCGGATTTTCATGG
>CAYFVR010000160.1:5259-11395 GCA_964346545.1 uncultured Desulfobacterales bacterium
CGGCCTGGAGGGCGCCAACGCAGAAAGGGCGACCAAAATGGTCGCCCCCACTGCAAGAGAGAAGAAGCACACGGAGAATGTGCGAAGGATGGACAACGCGATTGCGTCACGCCCTATTTCCCTCAAATTTGTTCAGCAAAAATGAGACATCGGTTAGAATTTCGTTAAATCGGCAGAATCCCGCTCACACCCGATCCCGAACGACGTGGAAGTCCATGGACGCGCCGGTCACCTTGCTGCGGCCGGTGTACAGAAAAATCAGCAGCCAGAGAAACTGAAGCCCGAGAATCACCTCCGGCCGCCAGAAGATCGCCAGCCCCCGGCCGAGTTCGGATGCGAAATGAGGCCCGGCGGGGAACAAAAACGCGATTAGAATCCCGTAGGGCACCGCCAGCAATCCCATGATCTGGTAGGCGGAAAGCTTTCCGCCGCCCCGGTAGTCGGCCCGAAAACATTCCGAAAAGACCCGCCAGAGTTGCGTCACCGTCAGCGACATCAGAAAGGCGGTGGCAAAAAAGCCTTTCAAAAACAGATAAATGCCCAGCAGTCCCGCCGCGCAGTACAGCACCGCCGTCACCCCCTGGATCGGAACCACCGCCTCCCCGGCCAACCCGTCGGCGTAGGCGATTTTTTTGGTGTCGCCCAGGAAAACGAAGCGCCATTTCCGAAACAGCCGCTGGAGGGTCGGGTGGCATTTCGACAGCGGCTTGCCGTAGCAGCAGCCGAAGCTGATGCAAGCCAGCCGGCCCACGCCCTCGCCGATGGCGTAGCCCACGGACAGCGCCGCCAGGAAGGCCAAAACGCCCACGGAGAATCCGGCCGTTTGGCCCAAAAACGCGTTCATCGCCAAAACAAGCCACGGGGAAACCACGATGCCCACGAAGGAGGCGCCGCCCACGGTAAACGTGTAGCGCTTTTTCTCCACGATCCGCGCCACCCACCGGCTGGCGGGCACGCAGATCAACAGCAAGGGACCCGCCGTGGCCAGGATGGCAATTAGCGGGGCGCCGGCCGCGCCCATCAGCAGCACGAAGACCGCCAGCCCCAGCACATAGGCGTTGGCGTTGAAGAGCCCGTAATAGGTCAGGTTTTCCCCCGCCCAACGACCGTCGCCGTTTTTGGCCCGGGGCATGGCCGCCAAAATCTGCCAGCGTTCCCCGGGCAACGCCCGGAAGCCCCAGGCCAGCGCCAGCCCCAAGAAGAACGCGAAACCGGCCACGAACAATTCGTCCATCATTGATTTTCCTCCCGCGGAAGCGCCCGGCCGATGCCCGACCGGAGCGTCACTTCGGTTTCCACCAGCGGCTCGCCGAACCCTTCGGCGAACCGGGTGCGCACGCCCCGCCGGCGCTGATTGGCCAGCAGATCTTCGTCGAAGGCGACCCGGTCTTTCTGGAAAATGAGCACGTCGGTGGAGCTGCCGGGCCGGTAGAGGCTTTTGGGGCATCCCCGCGCCAGAAACATCCCCGGCCGCAACGGGACCGGATCGTCGTACCGAACCGCGCTGTAGCACTGGACGATCTCGCCGATCATCAGCGCCACCACCTCGATCATCGCCACAAGTCCCGCCCCGGTTCCGCCGGGCACGTCGGTGTCGATCACCGTCACCTCCCGCCGGTTTTTGGAAAAGGGCGTGGCCAGCGCCACCACCGCGCCGGGATTGCAGGGCCAGAAGTCGCCGTCCACGACGAAATGGTCCATCACCACGCCGGCCACCGGCGTATGGTTGTAGTGATATTTGTCCGGGGTCAGCCGGAAGATCGCCGCGTCGCCCCCGGCGAAGGCCCGAATCCATTCCGTCCGGCCCCCCAACATTTCCTCGAAGGCGAAGAATTTTTCCTTGAGAACGGCGCCGGCGGCGCGCCCCAGGGAAAGCGTCACCATTTTGGCGTCGGCCGGGGAAACCACGGCCGACGGGTCCGCCGGCATGGGCCGGGTCTCCCAGTAGCGGATTTTCCGTTCGAAGACTTTCCGGGCCGTGTCCAAGGTTTTCGGCGGGTCCAGACACTCGTCCAAATCCACGCCCAACGCCGCTCCGAACCGGGTCGTCCCGCCCAGCCGGGCGCTCATGGGCTGGTCGTAGGCGAGAAATCCCAGCAGGCGGGAAAACCGGGCCGAAGCCAGGGCCCGGAACAGCGCGCCGGGCCGTTCCCGGGCGTCGGAAAAAATCGTGTTGACCAGCCGATCCGCGAACAGCCGTTCGGTGCAAACCTGGTCGGTTTTTCGGTCGATGTACTGATGAGGAATCGTGGAGATCATGTTTTCAAATTTCGTTAGTTGCGGCTCATGTCGGCGCGGATCGACAGCAAAACCAGATGGATGAGTCGAACCAGATCGGCGTCCGCCACCGTTTCTTCGCGCACGTCCCGCCGAATTCGTTCCAGAAACTCCCAGGAGTCGTCCCCATCCAAAATTTCTCTCAGCGTTTCCCGAAACACGTCTCGACCCAGGGCCGCGTTGGCGTCCAGATGTCGGAAATCGTCGGCGAGCATGTCCAGGGCTTCGTCCATCTGCCGGACCCGCAGGGTCTCCCGGTAATACTTTTCCGCGGCGGTGTTGAAAACCTCGCCGGAAAGGGCCATGGGATCTTTGGCGCCGGCGGTTTCCAGAATGCCCCGGGTCAACCGCCCGGCGGCGGATCGCTTCCCGGGGGCATGGAGCCGTTCGCCCAGATCGGCCAAAACGTCGTCCATGTCCATCATCTCCACAAGATCCGCGGCGTCGGTTCGCAGCATGTCCAACAGGGCCTGGCGGAACTGGCGATGGCGAACGCGAATGTAGCCGGGATAGCGACGACTGGGCCGGGTGCCGGGGGTTCGGGCCACGAGGCCCGCCAAAAACTGATTCGGCGTGTCCCGCCGAACGAAAAAAGTGGGAATGCCGATGGCGTTGCCGAAGACCATTTGCCGGCGTTCGCTTTCCACCACCGGCTCGTCGGGAATGGATTGGTGGGAAACCGCGCCCGAAAGAATCCATTTGAAGGCCAGCGCGGTGATCAGGTTCTGCAAAGAGGCGGCCCCGCCCATGTCTCGCCCCAGATGTTCGAATTGGCTGTAGTAGCGCCCTTCGAAGCCGGAAAAGCCCATGGCCGCATGGTTCCGCAGCCGATAGAAAAGGTACATGGGCATGGCGGTGTCGAACACGCCCAGGTCGGTCAAATCCTGTTTGAGACATTCGTCCCCGCCCAGACAGCCGTTCAGGCCCGGGCTTTCGCAGGTGCTCATCAGCGCCACGAAGTAGTCCAGCAGGCG
The DNA here is from genome assembly GCA_964346545.1 of uncultured Desulfobacterales bacterium. Lineage (GTDB taxonomy): Bacteria > Desulfobacterota > Desulfobacteria > Desulfobacterales > Desulfococcaceae > CAYFVR01. The sequence continues at coordinate 8,511 of CAYFVR010000160.1, forward strand.
GAAGTCGTCCACGAAATCCCCCCGCAACCGAAAGGCCCGACTGATCCAGCGATCGATCCGCTTGGGGCCGAAGGGGGTGAAGGGATGACCGAAGACCTTCAGGTCGGCCTTTTTCTTCCAGCGCCGCCACAGCATCCGCAGATGGGTGAAGTCCAGCTCGTGGGGCAAAAAGCCCAGCACCCGCTCCGGATGGAAATCCCAGAAATCGAGCCGGTAGGGCGCGGCGCTGTAGGTGCCCACGAACAGCGGCAGGAAATGCTCGACGATTTTGATGACCAGATCGCCGACATATTTTTCCTCGGCCGCCCCGAAGCCGGAGTCTGGATCGGCCAGCAGTTCGGTCAGCCCCCGGCTGCCCAGGCTCACGTGGGTGCCATTGTTGGCCAAGCTCACGTTGCTCAGGTTGGGCAGCACCACCAGATTCCGGGTGATGATCCCGGCCTCCCGCAGTTTGGAGACGGCGTTGAGCTGACTGCGGGAGAGGGTCTGGTGGCAAAGGCTCATGTAGCGGTATTTTTCCTCGCCCCGGTCCCAGCCGGAAAGGCAGGGGCTCATGAACAGTTCCCGGTAAAAGGCGTCGGAGATCATCTCGTTGAGCCGCTTCTGCCGGGTATGGATATTGGGCGCGAAATAGACCATGGCCCGCTGACCGGCCGAAAGCAGTCCGAATTTCCGGTTGGCGTGCAGCGCCAGGAGCTGGGAGAGGAAAAAGCGCTTGAGCGTTTCCCGGGCCACGCTCCGGCCCATCCCGCGACGGGCGGTCAGCCGCACCGGATAAAAGGAAAAGGTTTCCGGCGAGGTGTTGTCGTTGGAAAAGTGGGCCAGCAGCCGCTCTCCCAGGCGGGCGACGGGGGCGGGCGTTCCGGCCTCGGGGCCGACCACGTCGGCCAGAGACAGCTTCAGCAGATAGCTGACCGGCACCCGAATCCATTCGGCCCCTTCCCGATGAAACAAAAACCGGTTCGCGTCCCGCCTGCGACCGGCCGCCGAGTCGGTTTTGTCCGCCAGAAGATCGTGTTCCAGGGTGCGACGGGCCGAACGGCTCAGGGCCGCGCGGGGAAACCGAACCCAGGAATTTTCCCAAACCGCGTCGGGATTGTCGTCCAAAAACGCCTGAAGCTCGGTCACCAATTTGGGGGAAGTATCCCCCGCCGCGGCCCGGCGGCTCAAATTCCGAAAAAATCGGGACGCCTCCAGGGTGAGCGGGAAATCCACGTCGGTGCGGGCCCCCACCACCACGGCCTGCAATTCATTTTCCGCCCCGGCGGTGGCGTCGTCCGGGGCGAAGGGAAGCGCCTCCGGGATGATCCCGGCATCCGGTTCCGGTTCCAGGCCCAGCAGATCCCGCACCCGCGGCAGACCGACGGGAACCCATGTATCGTGACGAAGCCCCCGAATCTCCGGCGTCGGGGAAAGCAGCGACAGTGCGGCCGACAAGGCAATCTCCTCCCAGAAATGGTTGAATAAATGGATGATTTTTACGCCGGTCTCATTAGAAGCGGACTAAAATCCGGTTAGTTTTGAGTTAAACCTGATTCGTTGAAATCCGAAGGACTTGCGGCGAACGAAACGGCGGTGTAAATGGGCTCTCGGGCGCTTGAACCGGCGTCGCCTTTTCTGGTATGGAAATGTTGGAAATTTTATTTGTCTGGGACATGGGCGCGACGAGGATGGCGCCGAAATCGCCGCTCCGCCCCGGACGGAAGCCGACCGCCAAATCCCGTTTGATATGGAAGACCATGACGAAAAGCCGAACCAGCGAACCCGGCAACCGGCAACGGATTGAGGCCGATCTCGAACGGCGGATTCTCCAGGGGCTGGCCCTGGAGTGGCAAGAATCCCTGGATCTGCTGGACCCGCCGGAGCGAGCCCGGATGAAGCCCCCGTTTTTTGATCTGGCGGACATGGAAAGCCGCCACGGACAGTGGTCCGCCCGGCGAAGACAAATCACCCTCGGCCGGCGGCTGGTGATGAACCATTCCTGGGACAGCGTGCGGGAGGTGCTTCGCCACGAAATGGCCCACCAGTTCGTGGACGAGGTGCTGCGGGTGGTCGGCGAACCGCCCCACGGCCCGGCCTTTCACCGGGCTTGCGAACGGCTGCGGGCCGATCCCCGGGCCAGCGGCGACCTGCCGCCCCTGGACGAACGGCTGGAAAAGGGGGAGGCGGAGGAGGCCGACCGGATCCTTGTGCGGGTGCGAAAGCTCTTCGCCCTGGCCGACAGCGCCAATCCCCACGAGGCCGAATCGGCCATGCGCAAGGCCCACCAGCTCATCGCCCGGCACAACCTGGAGCGCATTCGGGAGGCCCGCCCCCGGGATTTCGTCAGCGCCTTCGTGGGGCGGCCCGCACTCCGTCGCTTTCGGGAGGAATACGCCCTGGATCATCTGCTTCAGGATTTTTACGGCGTCCAAGGAATCTACGTCCCGGCCTTCGTGCTGGAGAAGGGCCGCATGGGCCGGGCGCTGGAAATCAGCGGGACGTCGGCCAACGTCCGCACCGCCGCCTACGTCCACGATTTCGTGCGCGGCCACATCGACCGGCGCTGGGCCGAATACAATCGGGGCCGGGGGTTGACCCGGCATCGCAAAACCGATTTCGGCGTGGGGCTGATCCAGGGATTCCGGGAAAAGATGGCGGCGGAAACCGCCGAAGGCGACAAGGACGAACCGGACCTTCCCGACGAGCGCTCCCTGGTCCGGATTCCCGATCCCCAGCTCGACCGCTACATGCGAAAGCGCTATCCCCGGATCACGCGCTTTCGCCGGGGCGGCCGGGAGGACCCCGGCGTCCGCGCCGCCGGCGAGGAAGAAGGCCGAAAAATGGTCATCGCCCGAGGAATCGAAACCACGGGCGAGGGGGGGAAGTTTTTGCCGGAGCGTTAA